>URFU01000016.1 GCA_900547125.1 uncultured Collinsella sp. | reverse complement strand
ATCGGTGAGATATCTGACGCTCGCGGCGTGGAGCTCGTTGTTCTCGAGCTCGAGGCTCGCGGTATCGAGCTCGAACTTCTCCTCGATGAAAGCGACCCTCTCATTGCAGTCGGCCTCAAGTCTTTCGTTCCGGTCTCTCGCCTCGCCGAGCTTGCGGTTGAATTCGTCGAGCTGGACCCTGAGCAGCGCGTTCTCGCTCCTGAGGTCGGCAGTCTCGCGCAGCAGCTTCTCCCGCCACGTCGCCTCGATCCGCTCGGCGGCCTCATCTAGGACGCTCTTCACGCCGTAGATCTCCCTGATTTTTCTCTCGTCTGCCATGGTGTGGCACTCCAATCAACAACGGCATGGCTCCGCCATGCCAAACGGCTGGGAACAATGCACGGCCGCTGTTGATTTGTGTTCGCCCTGCGATCGGTGAGTTCTAAAAGGCGTCTCAAGTCATGCGTTCACGCAGGTTTTCGGTTGGAGAAATACCGCACGTTTTCATGGTAACACGTGCCTTAAAGAACGGGCGGCCATATCGATTCGTTGTAAATAGCGTCTACGGCGTGTTGGTGGCAGGAGGTGAGGGCGTTAAAGATGTTGAGAATGATTGTGGGAGTATTTTAGATACAGGCATGAGAAAGGGTCGAATCGAAGTGTCTGGCCGGACGCCAATTGTCCGGGAACTGTTTCGGTTCGACCCTGCTTCATTTTACATCCGTGGCATGTTCTTGTGGGCATCCTGACGGTGACCGACTCTCACGACCTCGATAGTCGGTTTGTGGGCTTAAAGTTTCGGAGGCTCCCAAGCGTTTTCAATCGCGGCGCGGTAGATTGCGGCGTAATTAAGCATCCAGCTGCCATCACCAACTTTTTGAATATACCCCTTATCCTTCAGAGAGGTATAGGCCCGGGATATAGTGTTCTTACTCAGGCGGTAGTGATCCTCAATCCATTTGCTTTTAGCGCAGAAGCCCATGGGCCGTTTGTTTTTGGAAGGTTTTCCAAACTTCCATACAAGGCCGAGGATGAGACGCTCGGCGGCAACGGTGGTGACGCAGCACGCCCACTCGGGCACTGAAATAAAAATAGCCTTATCCATTTTTCCCGTAATCTCTCGTTGCTCAGTAGCATCATCGCTAAATATGTCGGAAATCGACGGAAGCTCGCTCATGTTTACCACCTAATCAAGGTGGGCGGTACGACCTTCAAGCTGCTTGAAAAGCTCGTAGAACGAGCTTTCAAACATGTAATTAGAGCGATGGATCTGGATGAGCTTGCCGGACTCTCGCATAAACTTGCGTGCGGTGTTTTCGCTCCAGCCAGTGAGTTCGCGGATATCGTTAACGCGGAGCAACCGATCGCACTGAGCGGCACCAGTGGGGAAAGTCGGTGTGGACGCCTGAGTGCTAATCTTTGGAGTAGCCATGATGAGCTATCCTTTCAATGAGGGCCCTCCCTGTGCTTGTAAGACGTACCAGGTTCATAAGCACTTGGGGGGCCGGTTTCTATGACTACATGCGTAGCCATCTGACAGCTTTAGCATGTATTAAAACTCATTAGATGTCAATCAAATAAAGCATCTACCTGCGGAAACGGTATTATAGTACCGTAATATTATGAAATAAACGATGAATGAAAAACATGCTATTTCTCGCTTCTCTGTATATAGGCGTTGATGAAGGCTTCGTAGCCTTTAACTGCTTTTATTTCTGATTGTTGAACGAGGCTTGTATACGTTTTGAGCGTGATATTGGGGTCCGCGTGGCCAAGAATACCTTGCACGCTTCTAACGTCCGATCCGTTCGCCAACATAAAAGTGCTTACACAATGCCTGAGCTGATGCGGGCAGATGCCCTTATATAGTTTTCCGCCAGTCGAATTGTTCGGCTCATAGATTCCAAGATTGCAGCTAACTGCGAAATCGCGAAACCAATGGTTGAAGATGTAGTTTTTCATGTGACAGACAGTAGGGATCCCTTGCTCGACAGCAATATCGCTAATGATGGGAGTGCTGCCAGTCTGGGACAGCCCCAGAGAGGCCAGGAGCTCTTTTTGTATGGCTGACCATGATTGAAGACGTTCGGCCAAGGTTTCTCCAACGGGGATTTTGCGTTGGCTTTCTTGTGACTTGGGTGCCCTCAGTTCATGGTCGTTGGTGTACTGCCTGTCAATTTTCAAGGTTTTATTGGCAGGGTCCCAATCGCGCCATTCGAGGCCCAGCATCTCGCCTTTCCGCATACCCGTATACACTAGTACTAGTGTACCAACAGCTTCGGCGGTGAGCTCAATGTGTTGAAGACGTGTGCATAGGGTAGCTACTTGGTCGATTGTCAGTGATTCTCTTTTGTTGCGTGGTCTGCGAACATGAACGGTAGCGCAGGGGTTTCGGGCAATTATTCTCTTTGCGACCGCATTCGACAAAATCTGACGCAGTTTCGCATTGATTCGTACAAGCTCTGATGGTTTGTATTTTCCCGTACGACGAGCTTCGGCATATGTTTCTTCGATTAGATCGGGAGTTAGCCCCTCAATTGTCTGAAACGCACCGAATAGGTCTTCGATATGCCTGCAATCGTACGCTTCTCTTTCATAGCTCGTTGGCGCAAGCTCGGTGTCCCTATTTTCATGAAAGGCCCAGCAGTAGGACGCAAGCAAAGTGGGCTTTTTAGTTTTAGTGATCGTGCCAGAGGAGTTGATTTCAGCCAGCTTGGCCTGCATTGCAGCCTTAGCTTCTGTTTTAGTCTTGCAACGAACTGTATAAGTTGGGGATCGTTTGTAGCGCCCCGTCTTAGGGTCCTTGACTCCAAGGGAAAAATAATAGCGATAGGTGTTAGGTGATCTCTTGTCTTTCCAACACGTGCCTCTTCCGCTAATTAGTGGCTGTTCTGACATCTTTGCGCTCCGTTTCTTTGAATAGTTTTCAACAATTCATTGAGTGCAGTTTAGCTAAAGCTGTTAGTAATATGTTTGTAAAAGCGTAGGCGCAGCTACCGGAGGCAAAAGACACAAACTGCTATGTTTATCTGCGGTTATATGATGATCAATGATGCTTGATGAATGGTAGGGGGTAGCATTAAATCATATCTCCTAAAGCGGGTGTCGACGGTTCGAATCCGCCCGGGGGCACCAGGGAATATGACGGCGTCGCGTGAGCGGCGCCGTTTCTGGTTTGTTATATGTGGGGTTCTGGTGCTCGGCGCTGTTTTTGGTTTGTGCGTGTTGTCGGGGTTTGGGGGCCGTCGACACCCGCGTCACCAATTTCCCCGCGGGGGGAGTTTTCGAATCCGCCCGGGGGCACCAGAGGAATATCGAGCCCGGTACCGCTACGGTGCCGGGCTCTTCTGGTCTAAAGGCCGGATTCGGACCGTCGACACCCGCGTCACCAATTTCCCCGCGGGGGGAGTTTTCGAATCCGCCCGGGGGCACCAGAGATTTGCCGAGCCCGGTACCGCTACGGTGCCAGGCTCTTTTGGTGTTAGAGCTGCGCCGTTCCATGCTAGCGGGTCGCATCAAAAGCAAAGCGCCCGCTTGCCGGGGGAGCAAGCGGGCGCTTCTGAGCGAATGTGTTTGCGTCATCAGCCGCTGCGGGCAACGTCTTGATGACTAGTCGGTCGTGCCGGAATCGTCGCCTGAATCAGTACCAGAGCCAGAAATCGAAACCGTCAGCGTGATCGTGCTGTCGGTGGACTGCTTGCCGGTAGGGGAGACGCCCGTAACGGTGGCGTTTTCGTTGCCGCTCACGGGGTTGCCGTTCTGATCGCAGAATGCGATGTTGTAGAACCCGGCGTTGTTGAGCGCGGTGACGGCGGCGGAGATACTCTTGCCGTACAGGTTGCCCGGAACGCCGGCCTTGCCGGACTTCTTGGCGATGACGACGGTGATCGTGGCGCCAGGCTTCTGCTTGCCGCTGGGGTTCCAGCTAATGACGGTGCCCTCGGTGACGGAATCGTTCTCCTGGTAGCTCACGTCGACGCCAAAACCGGCCATGTCGAGAGCGTTGCGTGCCTGTGCCTCGGTCATGTCGGTCAGATCGGGGACGGAGGTGGTGTCAGGACCGCTGGAGACCTTATACGAGATGGTCGTGCCCTTCTCGACTTCCTTGCCGGCATCAGTGCCCTGCTCAAAGACCTGGCCTTCGTCGGCCTCGTTGGCCTCCTCGGTTGCGTTGCCCTTCAGGCCCACGCTTGCCAGCGCGGCCTCGGCCTGGTCCTTGGTTAGGCCGACGAGCTGCGGAACCTCAACTTTCTCGGAGGGCTTGGGGCCCTTGGAGATCACCAGGTTAACCTTGGAGCCCTTGGGCTTCTTAGTGTTGCCGTTGGGGGTCTGCTCGGCAACCTTGCCCTCGTCGACATCGTCGTTATAGCTCTGGTCGACAGTTCCGACCTCAAGGCCGGCCTCCTTGATCAGCTCGATAGCGGTCTGCTGGTCCTTGTTAAGCACATCGGGCACCGTAACCTGCTCGCCCCCAAAGAGCCCGGTGGCGAAGGCCACCACAACGCCAACCACGGCGATTGCGGCGACTACGGCGGCGATAATCTTGTTCTTGTTGGACTTGGGCTGATCGACCTCGTAGGAACCGGTGGAACCCGAGACGGCGCTGCGGGGGTTGGTCTGTCCGCTTACGCCCGATACGGGGCGAACCATAGCGCGCGTGGAGTCAGACAGCTCACGGGTCTTGGTGGCGCCCAGGTCGCCCGCGGCACCGATGATGCGCGTGGGCTCGGAGACGTTGACGGCGCGACCGGACAGGTAGTTGTTGAGCACCTGGCGCAGCTCGTCTGCCGTCTGGAAGCGGTTCGACGGGTCCTTTTCCATGCACTTGAGGATGATGCGCTCCAGATCGGCGTCGACGCCGGAGTTGATCTGGCTCGGCGGAACCGGCAGTTCGTTTACCTGCTTGAGCGCAACCGAGATGGCGTCGTCACCGTCAAAGGGGACGCGACCGGTGGCGCACTCGTACATCACGACGCCCAGGGAGTAGATATCCGAAGTGGGACCGAGGTCCTGGCCGCGCGTTTGCTCGGGGCTTACGTAGTGGGCGGTGCCCAGTACATTGTTGTCCTGCGTGAGGTGGCTGTTCTTTGCGCGCGCGATGCCAAAGTCCATGACCTTGATGTTGCCGTCGGGCAGCACCATGATGTTTTGCGGCTTAATGTCGCGGTGGATGATCTCGTGCTTGTGGGCGACCGAAAGCGCGGAGCTGATCTGCGAGCCGATCTGCGCGACCTTCTTTGGATCGAGGGCGCCGTGGCTCTTGATGCCGCTCTTAAGGTCGGTACCGCGCAGATACTCCATGACGATGTAGTAGGTATCGCCATCCTTGCCCCAATCGTAGACGCCCACGATATAGGGGGAGGAGAGACCTGCTGCTGCCTGGGCCTCCTGCTTAAAGCGGGCGGCGAAGGTGGCGTCGCCGGCATACTGCGGCAGCATGATCTTTACTGCAACCGTGCGGTCGAGGACCTGATCTTGCGCACGGAAGACGGTCGCCATGCCGCCCGTTCCCACCTTATCCTTGAGGAGGTATCTTCCCCCGAGGACCCTCTGTTCCATTCCTGCTCCTAACTAACTTATTCGCTCAACGATGTGTGTAGTACCAAATCTATGGTCGCTGGGACCGCGTGGCGCCTTGCCGCTAGCTCATCGGCCGCGGCGCGCCCCAAGTATCCGCTTCGATCACAGGCATCACGCTCCTTGGGCGGCAAGTGCCGCGGTCAGGACGATGCCGGCGATCTTGGCTGCCTGGACGTCGTGTTTGTCGTAATCCTCCAAGGCCACCGAGATGGCGACCGTGGGTGAATCGTAAGGTGCGAAGCCGACGAACATCGAGTTGACGTTGGTGCCGCCGGTCTCGGCCGATCCAGTCTTGCCGGCGACCTTGACGCCCGGAATCTGGGCATCGGTGCCGGTGCCGGACTGGACAACCGCGAGCATGGCCTGCTTGACCTGATCGGCCGTGGTGGCGCTGACGGCCTGGCCGAGCGAGCGGGATTGCGTGGTCTTGACCACGGTTCCGTCGGGGGCGAGCACCTGGGCCACGAAGAACGGGTCCATGACCACGCCGCTGTTGGCGATGGCCGCCGCTATCACGCAGTTTTGCATGACGGTGGTCTGCGGACCTGGCGTGTGGTCCATGCCGACAGGCTGGCCGGCGCCTGCCCAGGCGGTTTCCCACTCGGTCATGAGCGAGGGGTCGGCCATGATGGAGGCCGCGGTGGTCAGGTCCTGACCGAGCTTTTGGCCGTAACCAAAGACGTTGGCAAACTGGACGAGCGAGCTAGCGCCGATCTCGTTGGCCACCTGGCCAAAGACGACGTTGGACGACACGGCAAAGGCCTGTTGCAGGCTGATGGTACCGTAGCTCTCGTTGGCGTCATTGGTGACCGGCGCGTTGCCGATATCCATGGAGCCGGGCGCCTGGTACGTGCTGGTAAGGCTGGCGGTGCCGGTTTCGAGCGCCGCGGAGAGTGTGACGACCTTAAAGGTCGAGCCCGGGGTATAGAGAGCGTCCATGGCGCGGTCGTACATGGAGCCGTCCTCGCCACCGCCCGACTGCATCAGGGCATCGATGTTGGTGTTGTCATAGGTGGGCGAGCTTGCGCATGCGAGGACCGCGCCGGTGCGCGGATCCATAACCACCACGGCACCCTTAAAGCCCTTGAGTGCCTGCTCGGCAGCCGTCTGGATGCGCGAGTCGATGGTGAGCTTGGCGGTGTTGCCCGGTTGGTTTTGGCCCGCGAGCGACGCGAGGGCGTTGTCCCAGCTGGAGTAATCCTTGGAGCCGGTGAGCGTTTCGTTCATGACGCTCTCGACACCAGCGGTGCCGTACTGCTGGCTTACATAGCCCACCACGTGAGCGGCCATGTTTCCGTTGGGGTAGGAGCGGGCGTAGGTGCCGTCTTCCTGTTGCAGCGACTCGGCCAGCGTCACGCCGTCGGACGTGATGATGGAGCCGCGCTGGATGTACTTGGAGCGGGCGATGGTGTGGTTGTTGGTCGGCATGTCCTGATAGTCCTTGGCCTTGATGACCTGGACATAGGTGAGGTTGCCGATAAGGATGGCGAATAGTGCCGTAAAGGCGAGCACGGCGCGGGTCAGTCGATTGGCGAGCGCCACGCGGCCGAGCACACCGGATTCGGGCGTGTCAAGCAGGCGACGGCGCATGCGCGAGCCGGCGGAGTGGCTGCCGCGGTTGTGCGAAGACGAAGTGGCGAAGCGCGTGCCAGCCGGGGAGGCCGCCGAGGCGACCTGGTCGTCGGTGATGGCGGCCATGGTGCCGGTGCCGGTGAGCTCGGCCTCGCGACCGGTTGCCTCGTCACCGGCGCGCAGCAAAAGCGCGACGATGATAAAGCTTGCCAGCAGCGAAGAGCCGCCCTGGCTCATAAAGGGCAGGGTGACGCCGGTCAGCGGGATCAGGCGGGTAACGCCGCCAACGATCAAGAAGGCCTGGAAGCTGATGGCTGCCGTAAGACCGGTGGCGCTAAAGGCGGCAAGGTCGGATTTAGCGCGGGCAGCCGTGGTGAGGCCACGCACGGCAAAAAGCATAAACAGGATGAGCACGGCGCCGCCGCCCAAAAGGCCCATCTCCTCGCCGATAGCCGAGAAGATAAAGTCGGACTCGACGACGGGGATGTTGTTGGCCATGCCGTTGCCAATGCCGACGCCAACAAGGCCGCCGTCGGCCAGCGAGAAGAGGGACTGGACAATCTGGTAGCCCTGGCCCTGTGCATCCTTAAAGGGATCGGCCCAGATCTGGAAACGAACCTGGACGTGCGACAGGAACTTGTAAGCGCCCACGGCCCCCACGGCCAAGAGCACAAGGCCGATGATGACATACGAGAAGCGACCCGTGGCAACGTAGAGCATCAGCAAGAAGATGGTGTAGAACAGCAAGGCCGAGCCCAGGTCACGTTCGAAGACAACGACGAGCAGGCATACACCCCAGACTGCGAACAGCGGCAGCAGCAGGCGCAGACGCGGAATCTTAAGACCCAAGATCTTGCGGTTGGAGATAGAGAGCAGTTCGCGGTTCTCGGCCAGGTAACCGGCTAGGAACAGCACGATAAAGACCTTGGCGAACTCGCCGGGCTGAATGGTAAAGCCGGCGATGCGAATCCACAGTTTAGAGCCCGAGATCGTGGTGCCGATAAAGATGGGCAGCATCAGCAAGATGATGCCGATGATGCCAAAGGTGTACTTGTAGCGCATGACCACGTCGAGGTTTTTGACCAGCGCAAGCGTACCTACCATCAACGCCACCGAGATAAACAGGATGACGAGCTGCGAGATGGCGAGCGTGGGCGCCAAGCGCGTCACAAACGTGATGCCAATGCCCGAAAGAACAAAGACGATGGGCAGGATGGCCGGGTCGGCGCCGGGTGCCAGAATGCGCACGGCGATATGCGCCGCGGCGAAGGCGGCAAAGAGACCGATCGGAACGGCAAGTGTCTCAAACGAGATGGCGGCGCCTGCGGTGAGCACGTACATCGCATACAGCAGGATGACGGGGAACGCCGAGGCGATGAGTAAGAGCAGTTCGGTATTACGGCGACTCATAAGCGGCACTCCCTTTCTAATTCTTATCGGAGGCTTCGGCCTCGGCGGACTGTTCGGCGGTATTCTCGGAATCCGATTCGGAGGTCGAACCCTGGTCGGTGTTATTGCGGATCGTTTGCGCGTCGATCACCTGACGGGTCTGCTCCTCGTCGATCTGATGGCGGTACTTGGAGATGGTGTCCTGTGCGTCGTCGATGCTCGTCTGCTGAATACCTGCCTTAAGGCGATTTTGTGTGTCTTCGGGCAGGTCGGACAGTTTGATGGTGGTCGTGCTGTCGAGCCAGTGCAGCTTAAGGCCGAGCGGCTTGCCGGGAATGCCCCGGTAGACCGCGACGGTGTCCTTGTAGGTGCCCAGGTAGTACGAGCCGGTGATGCCTGCGTAGGCCCAGATGGCTGCCGCCAGCACAAAAGCGATGCCCAGTACGGTGGCAATGGTGATGTTGCGGCGGCGGACGCGCTTTGCCTCGCGCATGACGCCATCGTCGACCAGGTCAACGACAAGCACGGTGACGTTGTCGTGCCCGCCGGCGACCAGTGCCGCGTCAACAAGGTTGTCGACGCAAATCTGCGCGGTCGAGGACTGTGTGGCGATGTTTTCGATATCGCTATCGGGAATCATGCTCGAAAGACCGTCCGAGCACAGGATCAGGCGGTCGCCTTCCTCGATATGCAGGGTAAAGTGGTCGGCATACATGGCGGGATCCGAGCCCAGCGCGCGGGTGATGACCGAGCGGTTGGGGTGGACGCGAGCCTCGTCTGCCGTAATTTCGCCGGCGTCCACGAGCTCCTCCACATAGGAGTGGTCGCGGGTCACGCGGATGAGCGTGCCCTCGTGGAGCAGATAGGCGCGCGAGTCGCCCACGTGGGCGATGGCGAGCATGTCGTTTTCGATATAGGCGCAGGTTGCCGTGCAGCCCATGCCGGGCTTGCCAAGCCCGTTGAGCGCAGCCTCGATGACCGCGGCGTTTGCAGCTTCGACGGCGGCTGCCAGTCGTGCGGCGTCGGCTGCCTGCGGCGCTGTCTTGGCAATGGTCTCGACGGCGATGGAGGAGGCTACCTCACCGGCGGCGTGGCCGCCCATGCCGTCGCATACGCAAAAGAGCGGCGATTGCACCAGATAGGAGTCTTCGTTATGCGGGCGCACACAGCCAACATCGGAGCGGGCGCCCCACATGAGCTGCGTGGTCGTGCCGGCGTCGTAGGTCGAGTCAGTCTCGATGCGCTCGTCGGTCAGCGGCTCAAAACTCATGGTCGAGCCGGGGTCCTTAAGCTTGGCCTCCACGGCGGCAACGTCAATCTCGGCCGTATCGCCGGGCGAGACGGTGTCGGCATCGTTGCTCGGGTCGTTGACGTTGGGCGTGGCGGGCTCTTCGGTTGTACGGTCGACAGGCTCGTCGTCTTGCGGGGCGACGGCTGCAGACTCGGGCGTCGCGAAGTGCGCGGGCGCGGGCGTGCCGTGGGATTGGGAGACATCCTCCGTCGTTGCTGCGGGTACGTCTTCGGTTACAGACTGCATGGCTTCGGGCGCCGATGCGTCCGCGGGGGAGGGCGCCGCCGCGGGTTCCGGTGCAGATGCGGACTCGGGTGCTGCGGCGGGTGCCGGCGCTACGGGAAACACCGGTGCCGCGGGCTCGGGAGCCGCAAATACCGCGGAGCTCTCGGTAATCGCCGTGGCGACGGGTTCGGCAAAGTGAGCCGGCGCGGGCATGTCTTGCGGGACCGCGGGCTGCTCGGTAGCGGCGTGCACGCCGATGGGGATGTTACCGCCGTCAGCGTTGTCCTCGGTATCCTCGTCGTCGGTCAGCGTCGGATATTCTTGCGTTACATGCGAAAGAGGCAGGGAGAACACAGTGTCCTCGGGCTCCACGGGCGCATGGCCCGCCGGGGCGGCATGAGCCGGCGCGGTCGCGGGGGCGGCCGACGTCTCTGGCATGGTTGCGGACTTGTTCTCCTCGTCGATCATCGACGGTTCACCTTCATGACCACGTCGCCAATCTGGACTTCGTCGCCCTCGCGCAGCGTTGCGGGTTCCACCAGCTGGCGGCCGTTGACGAGCGTGCCGTTAAGCGAGTTGAGGTCCTCGATAATAAGTGCCGGACCCTGCAGCGAAAAACGCGCATGCGAGGCCGAGACAAACGGTTCGTTGATGCAGATGTCCGACGACGGCGAACGGCCGACGATGACGGGGCCGAGCATATCCACGTGGATGCCGCGGATGCCGCGCGGGCCCTTGTCCACATCGATCGTCCAGATGGCCGAGTCGCGGCGCTGGCCGCGGACGAGCCCCACGCCGGTCTTCATGACGGCAAACAGGAAGATATAAAGCAGGACGACCAGGACGATGCGGCCTGCAAACAGGACGATATCGATGTTCATAAGCGACTATCCCCTAAATTCGAACGTGCTCAGGCCAAACGTCAGCAGGTCGCCGTTGCGCAGCGGGCAGCGCGTGATGCGACGGTTGTTGACGAGCGTGCCGTTGGTGGAGTTGAGGTCCTCGATCGACCAGTCCGAGCCGGTAAAGGTGAGCTGGGCATGACGGCGCGACACGTTGGGGTCGCGCAGGGCGATGTCGGAAACCGAGCGCTCGCGACCGATGGTCACCTGTGCGGAGGTGATGGCGTGGCTCTCGCCGCTCACGACGTCGACGAGCTGGGCGAGCGGACGCTGCGGGGCGCGAGAGCTTGCCATGTTGGAGGCGATGCTGGCTGCGGCGCCAAGGCCAGCGGCGGCGCCGGTCGCGGCGGCTCCGCCCATGCCGGCAAGCGCGTCGCGCGAGACGGTTTGGGGCACGGGAATGGGTGCGGCGGCGGGATCGGGCATATTGGGCGCAAAGGGGTCGGCCACGGCAAGCGGGTCGGGAGTGGCAGCACGAGGTGCCGGCTGCTGCTGCGGCATAGCAGCGGGGTGTTGCTGCGGGGCGGCAAACTGCTGCTGGCCGGCGCGCGGGGCGCTGGCGGCACGGCTCGCGGCTGAGTTGTTCTGGCCCAGGCCGTTTTGGTAGGCGCGCTCTTCCTCGTACAGGCGACCGAGCGTGGGGGCATCGACGTTCTCGGCAAAGACCGAGAACTTGCCGCCGCGCAGCTGCGGGTCGATCATAAAGCGAACGAGGGGCTCGCCGACAAAGACGTAGCGGCGCTTTTCGGCCTGCGCTTTCACAAACTCGCGGACCTCGCGCGAAAGCTCGGGATAGAACGGGGCGAGCATGGGATCGTCGTCGGCGGCAATCAGGATGGTATAGAGCGCCGGCGCGGTGTTGACGCCGTTGATCACCAGAGTCTGATCCTCCATGTCGCGAGCGGCCTGCTTGGCAAGCTTCTTAAAGGAGAACGGGGCACGGGTGGCACCGAAGATGCCGGCCACGTGGTCCTCGAAGATGTTCAGGAAGTTCACGAAAGATCACTCTCCGTATAGGTTCTTTGGTATCCGAGCAAATAAAGGCATATCCCGACGATTATAGAGGATAGGATTCCCGTAACCGCCGCCTTGGCGACGACCGGGCCCGCAAGGCTGGCAATTTCCATATGGTGTGCAAGACAAAACGATACGGCCGAGCCGATGCCGGCGACGGCAATTGCGACGATGGCGGCAAGGTTCGATCCCTGCTCGGCGCGCTTGGCATGAGCATTGAGCAGCAGCGATGTTGCCGCGGCTGTTGCTGCAACCAGCACGATTGCAGCGAGAAGGAGCGCGTCTCCCAGCGCTGCGGCGACATTGCTAAGCCCCAGTACGCCTCCCGCAGAGAGAGCCGCTGCAGCAAGGCGGGCAAAGAGTGCGCCCATGCCCGTGGCCGCCGCGGCGCTTGCCGGGCCGAGCCAAAACGCCGCGATGCTCGCGGCGGCTCCGGCGGCAAGGAGGGCGTCGCCGGTTAGGCAACCCAGCGCAAGCGCGCAGGTGAGCGTCGCGCTCGCAGCCGCCTCGGTGCGTCCCCAAGCAATCCACCAACCGGACATGGCAGCGGCAAACATGACCGCGACCGGCAGCATCGACAGGATGCCCTGCGCCTGCATGGTGGCGTTGGCCATGAGCACCAAAAAGCCCACGGCCGAGATGGCCGAGCCAATCTGCGGGGCCAAGCCTGCCGCCGCGCCAATGGCGACGGCCGCCACGACCAGCCCGGGAAGCGCCGCGACGCCGGCTGTCTGCATAAGCAAAAAGCTGAAGGCTCCGCACGAGAGCGCCGAGATGCCGCGCATGGTGTAATTGCGTGCGCGGCCCCAGCGCGTGCCCGCCCAGCCAAGTGCGGGGTCGACCTCGACGGTGTCATCCTCGTAGCTCGATGGCTCGATATCATCTGCCGCGCACTCGTCATTCGAAAGCTCGCCTACCATCTGCTCCAAGCTGCGACGGCCTTCGCGCACGCTCCCCAAGCCGGCAAGGAGTCGGTCGCAGAATGCCTCGATGCTATCGGGGCGGTCTTGCGGCATGGGGGAGAGGGCGCTCATGAGCGCAGCCTCGGCTCCCGGGGGGAAGTGCGGGATGAGCTCGCTGGGGTAGGTGGCACCGCCGATGATACGGTCGAGCGAGTCGCCGGGCGTGGCGGCCATAAAGGGGGCGCTGCCGCACAGGCCCTCGTAGATTACGCAGGCGAGGGCAAAGACATCGGCGCGCTCGTCAACCGTGCCAGTCTCGATGTCGAGCTGCTCGGGCGGCATGTAGCCGATGGTGCCGCCGCGCGAGCCGCCAAAGCCGCCGGCAGACGACAGCCGCGCCATGCCAAAGTCGGTGAGCTTTACATTGCCCGAGTGGTCGATGAGCACGTTGGCGGGCTTAATATCCAGGTGGAGCACGCCGTTGCTATGGGCGAAGGTGAGCGCCTGGCCCAGCGCGTCGGCAATTGCCGCGGCCTCGTCAAAGGTGAGCGAATGGCCGTCCACGCGATGCAAAAACTCGGCTAGGGACATGCCGTCGACATATTCCATGACGAGGTAGGCATAGGCGGTATCGTGCGTAAAGTCGATAACCTGCACGATATTGGGATGTTGAAGCATGGCGGCAGTGTGCGCCTCGCGCAGGACATCCATGATGTCGCTGGCGGGCATGCCGGCACCGTTGATAAGGGGGATGCGCTTAATGGCCACGCGACGGCGCAGGTGCGTGTCGCGGCAAATCTCGATGGAGCCAAAACCGCCGGTCGCGAGCGTCTCGAGCGGCTGGAACCGCTTGAGCAGCTCGCGAGAGCTGGTGCCCTCCAAAGGAACGTCCGGCGAGAACCGGGCGGTATGTTGCGAGAAAAGCGGCATGGCCAACCCTCGTGCGTTTAAAGTTCGTTTGCGAGCGGCGGGCGCGGAGCCGAGCCGTTCGCGGTGGCATAGATGCTGCTAGTGTAGCACGCTCGGGTGCATGGTGAAGGTAGCGGGGTGAGGTGGCCTATCTGGCTTGGCCCTCGTCTCGACCCATCCGGAAAGCGCGTCCCAGTTTTCGTCCAAATTGCGGGATGCGTTTTCCGAATGGGGTAGGCTGCGGAAACTGCATCCCAGAATATTGGCCTAGAACGGGATGCAGTTTCCGGATCGATACTCAAAAGGAAAGCGCATCCCGCTTTGATGCGGGGACTGCGGACAAAAGCTGGACCGTGATCTGGCTCGGATTGGAGTTCGCCTGAATCGTTGATGCTGGCTGGTGCAGGCGCGGAGATAAATGAGCAGCCCGAGCGATATAATGACACGCTATGGAGGCCATATGCTCTTTTCCCGCCGTTCTGCCACATCTGCCTGCGCCATTGTGCTTATCGTAATGGCGGTTACCCCTTATCACCGGTTTTCATCTTCAATCGGCTTGGCATCAGGTGCAATGACCTGGCTCGTTATCCTCGGCGCATGCCTCGCGGCGTTTGGTCACGGTGTTGCGCTCCGCAAGGGGAGAGAAATAAGACGGCCGGGTCGCCTTGGCGTCTTCGGCGTTTTCCTTGCTGCTATCGTGGTGGTTCCCGAATGGGTCGACTTGGCCTTCTATGCTCGCGGAGATTCTATCCCAATCGCGTTTGCACCAATCTGGTTGTTGCATGGTGTTTCGTGTACCTTGTGCTTCACTGGGTCGTTGCTCCTCTCATATGTAATTTGGGATACGGCGGGCTCTCCTTTGATACGGGGGGCGGCGCGGGACGGCGAAAGGGGGCCCCGCCGATCGCAGCGCGCGCTTTTTGCAGAAACAATAGTTGTCCTGTCTTGCCTGCTGTTTTGCTGTCGAGTTTCATGGAGAGTCGTTCCCGAGCCATGGGGGATGCCCTCTGTAACGCCCGCATCAATTGGCATCGTGCTTTTAATTCCTCTGGTCTACCTCGTATTGGCTGCGGTCCCGCTGCTTTGCTGTCCCCGCGCCTTTGGTCGGGGGCAGGGCGACGTGTTTGCCCGTTCTGTGCTCGTGGCAGTTCCCATTGGCCTTGTTCCGGCTGTCGAGGTGGCATACTTTGCAAGCGATGCCACGGTCATTGCATCACTGTCGATGGGGTCCGCTATTGCTGTTGCCGCCTTCGTATACACATTGCTAAGGGAGAAACGGGACAACAATTCGGATACCCCTCGCACGTCCGACCCATTCGATGCTGGGGTGTTTTCCCCTGCCCTGTCGCCTCGAGAAGAGCAGTTTGTTCGGCTGCTGCTCAAAGGGAAAACGCCGGCGGAGATTGCCAGGGAGACGGGTACGAAGCCATCGACGGTGCGAACAACGCTTCACCGAGCATACGGGAAGGCGTCGGTTGCGGGCTCACGCGAGCTCGTGGCGTTGTTTGTGGACGAGGGTGATGCTGTAGTGCCCGAGCTGTCGCGGCGGCATGCTGACGATATGTTGGCATCAGCCCGGACGCGCCGGCTGTTTCGATACCTGCTCACATTATTTTTTATCCTCCTTGCGGCGGGCCCCTTGGTAATGGCGGATAGTGATTGGGGATCCGGTGTTTCATGGGCTGTTACCTTTTCTCTCTCAAGCTATGCATTGGGTCTCGGACTGCTTCTGTCACTGCACTACGCGGGTGAAAAACTGAATCGTGAAGCTGCACTGACTAGAACGGATAGGGCGATTGAGCACGAAAGCACGAGCGTGTGGGCGATACTGTCTGCTGTGGTATGGTCTTTTGTCTATATAGCGGCATGGAGGTTAGTAAGCGATCCGTTGATGGCTGTGCCGGTCCTGTTTTGCGGCATAGCGTCTATGGCTTCGCTCGCTGTTGGGCTGTGTTCATTTAAGGCGCGTGGCCGTACTCGGGCTATCGTGCCGTTGGCGTTAATAGGTGTATCCGCTTTAATCTATGCAGCCACTA
Organism: uncultured Collinsella sp.; assembly: GCA_900547125.1. Lineage (GTDB taxonomy): Bacteria > Actinomycetota > Coriobacteriia > Coriobacteriales > Coriobacteriaceae > Collinsella. The sequence continues at coordinate 10,873 of URFU01000016.1, read as the reverse complement.
GGGGGCGAATCCATGGACTTGCGGTACTGACGGGGATGCTGCTCACATATATAGTGCTGCGTAGCTGTCCGCAGCGCAAAATGCTCGGGGTATGGATGCTTTGCTTTGGGGCGACGGCTCCTGTTTGGGCTGTCTTGCTCAACATGGCGCAGGATCTGATGGTTTTCGAGCCGTTGTTCCTTACTTCGTTGCTGGGGCAAAGTTCGGCTGTCAATGTCGTCGTGGCAACGGTGATCGTCTGCTGGTCTGCGCCCATGTTCGTCACGCACATCGCGCTCGCCCGCTCGGTTGAGAACGAGAAGGCCGTCTTGGAGTACCGCGCGAACGGGCTTACCGAAGCAGCTCGCGTGCGCCAGCTTGCCCTGCTTGCGTCGCGCTCCCTTTCTGATGTTCAGTCGCAAATTTTGCTGATGACGGCAGAGGGCGCAACGACAAAGACCATTGCGGAGGACGTAGGTTATGCTGCATCTACGGTGCAAGCGTTGCGATCCGCATCTTACCGCCAGTTGAAGATCAAGAACAAAGCGGAGCTTATTTCATTGTTATCGCAGGTAGATAACGTGTAAACGCCTGGATTATCAACTCAATAGCGAGTGTTTACAGACATCTTTCTCCATTCATGCAAAGGTTGCCGTGCGTCGACGCATTGTTAACCGCTTTTGATTGGAGAAGGCCATGATTAAGCCAAGGAGCGCTATTGCTCGAATCGGAGTCGGCTTGGCGATTGTTGCGGGCTTGTCGATGGGTGCACCTGCCGCATCATTTGCTCAAGAGGAGTTTGACACTTCCCAGGTTTCTAGTATTTCGCAGAGCGCGGATGCCGGAATTGCCACATGCAAGAACAACATAGATAGAGATTTCGCTTTTCAATGTTCTGGCACGAGCGCAACCGGCTATCGCCAGAAAGAAGATCCATCTTTGGCCTGCATTCTTGGCGTGATCGGGATGGGGCCGGGCACTGTCGCTCGGCTCCATCCCATCGATGGGAGGATGATGACATTTGAATAGAAATCTAATACGGCACGAACTGTCCAAGATATTTGGCAATCCTATATTTGCGGTGGCTCTTATTTTGGCGACTGCCATTTCGATGGCAGCTGCCATCGAGGCGTGGTGGACGCTCGAGGCCGAGCGCAAGCAGCTGTTATCTTTTGGCTACGGCATTGGTCTGCAGTCTCAGACATACCTCGGCCAAACGCGTGAAAGTAGCTTTGGTAACTGGATTGTTGTGAGCGCGAACGCGCCGTTGCTAGCGTCGGTGTTTTTCTATGCGCTGCCGTTGCTTGCCATGTTGGCCGGGTCGTGGTCATGCCTGTCCGAGCGTTTGAGCGGTTACGAGGCACAGATCTGCACGCGTGTTTCTAGAAATGCATACGTGAACGTGAAGATGCTGTCTGCTTTCCTCTCTGCGTTTGCGGTCACGGCTATTCCGCTACTCGTGAACTTTCTGATTGTCTCCATGCTGTTTCCCGCGTATCTCCCCCGAGTCGACGAATCGACTTACGTCGGACTCTATCTGCATAGCTATTTTTCTGGCCTGTTTTATTCCCGGCCTCTGTTGTACGTGCTGGTTTATACGCTGTTCGATGCGGTGGCGCTGGGGGTTCTATCCATGGCCGTGACCGGTCTGTCGGTTGTGTTTCGCAGCAGAATCAAGGCGATGATCGTTCCATATCTGATTATGGTTGCATGGCATTTTGTTAACGATTGGATTTTTAGCGTCCTTTCATGCGTCGGCTTTAACTGCAACATTCTTAACAGCATCAGGTCGGAATCGCTAAATAACTGGCCCGACATCCGAGCGGGGGTTGCGGAAATCATCTTGCTGTTCGTCTTTTCTTTGATTTCCGCGAGATTCTTAAAAAGACGCGAGGTGGTCTGATGCTGTTTAGGCTGGTCGCCGCGGACCTGAGGACCGTTTTGAAGAAGAACATCCTTACTTTTATTGCGATTGCGGCAGTGACCGTTGCGAACTTGGTGTACGCCTACGGCTTGTCTTCTGTGTATGGGGTTCGGACGAATGCCTTGGGGTTTGCTGATAATCTCGCGCTCGTGTTTGCCGGATCCGCTCCGTTTGAGCCTAGGCCCGGGCTCATGTTTGTGCCTCCGTTAGGATGGCTATTTGTCATTCTGCTTATTCTCTATACAACACTCGATTATCTGACCGAATCGTTGCACGGGTTTGGTTTGCAAGCGCTTGTTCGATGCCGGTCAAGAGCCCTTTGGTGGGTCTCGCGTTTTATCTTGGTGGCGGCGGTAACGGCATTTTCGCTGCTCGTGGTGGTTTGCTCTGTTGTGATTTGGAGCTTGGTTGTGAGCTCCTCGTTCAGCGCGGTCATTCATGGTGAGTCGCTTCAACTGGCTAATTTGGCGCCGTGGTTTCTCAAAGCTGCCGAGGCAGTTGCGCTGCCGTTTTTCATAGGTCTCTTTTTTGCTTTCGAGGCGCTTGCGTTTGCGCAGGCAGCGGTTGGCTTTGTACTTGGGCCGTCGGTCTCGTTTGTGGTTTTAATGAGCTACCTGATCTGTTCGGCATTTGCGCGGCATTGGGTGCTGTTAGGCAACGCCCTAATGCTGTTGCGCTGGGGCGGAATTGTCAAAGAGGGAATCGCGACGGGCTCGAGCGTCTTGTTTTCAATTGTGATTATGTCGTTATGCCTATCGTTGGGCGGACTGTGGTTTCGAAGGGCCGACCTTATAGAAAAGGGGGACAAGATATGAGCGTGATCGTTAGGGACGTATCGAAGCGCATGGGCAAAAACGATGTTCTGCGCAACGTGTCCATCGAGGTTGACCCTGGGACTGTGGTTGGGCTTCAGGGGATAAACGGTTCGGGTAAGACCATGCTTATGCGAGCGGTCTGCGGATTGATCAAGCCTACCGAAGGCGAAATCTCTATCGATGGCCAAAGGCTTGGGGTGGACATCTCGTTCCCGCCGAGTCTGGGGATGTTGATCGAGGCGCCTTCCTTTTTGGGATATCTGTCTGGCTACGATAATTTGGAGCTCATCGCTCAGATCAAGGGCGTTGCCACCCCCGAGGACATTCGCTCTGCCCTGCGGCTCGTGGGGCTCGATGCAGACGAAAAAAAGAAGTTCCGAGCATACTCGCTTGGGATGAAGCAACGTCTGGGGATAGCTGCGGCAATTATGGAAAAGCCGAAGCTACTTGTTCTCGATGAGCCAACAAATGCCCTCGACGAAGCGGGCGTGGAAATGATCAAGCGCGTTGTGGCGATGGCGGCATCAACGGGTCGTGAGGTCCTTCTGTCCAGCCATGACGGAGAGGTGCTCGAGGAGCTGGCCGATCGGGTTTACTGCATGCGCGACGGTGCCGTTGTGAAAGTTCGGGAAAGGTCGTGAGCGCGATGAAGAAGACCCTGTGGACGAGAAGATCGGCGCTCGCGCTTTTTTGCTGTGCTGCTGCCGGCCTTGCGGGCATGAGGGTGAGCGTCGTTAACGGGAACCGGACGGTCATTCCTGAGAAATATTATGCGGAGGGCGAATGGCTCTCGATGGATGGGGCGTTTCTGGGGTCGAAGGATGTGGCGACTGACGGGTATTCGTTTTGCATAGACGGGGCAGAGCTGCTCACGCCGCGCGAGTATCTCAAACGAGCACATGACGATTATTCAAAATATGGCACCGTGGATACGAAAACGAGACTGAAGGATGCCGACATCACGTGCGTTATCGCCGTAAAGATGCGTGTCAGAAATAGGGATAATATCGACGGTGGAATCAAAGCGTATGTTTGGCATCTGGTTCCGGAGTCTGCGCCAAACTATGACTTTGTGGTCAATACCGATCTGATAACGCAAGCCATGCCGGTCCTTGGCGGCTCTGCTGCGTTTGCCGTGGAGGTTGGGGCAGAAAACGAGTTGCTCGTCCCATTTATGATGCAGAACACCAACGACTATTTCGAAGGTTACGAGACCGTCCGTTTTGAGAAGGCTTTTCCTGGGACTTATACGATGAAGATGACCGATCTGCCAGAGAGAAGGCTCTTAAGTTTTGAATTGAAGGAACTCGAGAGCTAGGCAAAATGGTTCCATCGTTTGCACTCGCGCTCGATCCCAGGCGCCCTGGCCCGGAATGACGCGGGGCGAGGCGTCTTCGGTGTCGGCTGGCCTACCGCTTCTTCTTGTTCTTCTGCTTGCGCTGCTTGCCCTTGGTCTCCTGGGGCTTGTCGCCCTGCTTGGCTTCGGCAGCGGCCTTTTCTGCCTTCATCTTCTTGCGTTTGGTCTCGATACGGAGTTTTTTGTTGATGCGCGCCTTAAGGAAGGTACCAAACTGCTCGGCATTGCCGCGGACAAAGGTGTCCTTAGGGATCGTCACGCCCTGGTCGGCGAACATGGCTACGAAGATACGTTCGCCGTCGAGCACGTGGTCGAGCTTTTCAAACGGGAAGAACTGCGACTTGCCGCTCTTGCCCCAAACCATCAGGCCGTCCTCGTTGGCGGCGACGCGGCGATAGCGGCCACCCATGGACTCGTCGGCCTCGACGGCATCGATAAAGTCGCGGGCGAGGGTGTGGTGCAGGTTTTTGCTCCACCAGGCCAAAAAGGCGCCGAATACGATCAGGACGACGCCAAACTTGATCCAGTTGCCGCCGGCCACCAGCATGCCAATGCCGAGCAGCGCGGCAATTGCCGCGGCGACATACAGCGAGCCGCGACGCCTGGGTGAGGCGACCAGGCGGGCGAAGTCGGTGACCAGGTCGTTTTCGTACTGGTACTCGTTGAGGTACAGGATGCCGTCGTCGGCTGCGGCCTGCTTCTCGAGCGCGACCTCGACCTGGTCGGCTGCTTCGGAGGGAACGAGGTTGCTCTCTGCGTCTGCCATGCTCTTTGGACTCCTATCGCGGCGGGCTCGCCGTACGGGTTATTATGAGTGAAGTATGCCGTGCGACCGCATGGCCGTCGCGGCAACAAGACTCAGTATACCCGGGGGAGCACCCATGGAATCGTTGTACCGAAAGTATCGCCCGCTCACCTTCGACTCCGTGGTGGGCCAGCAGCATATCGTCTCGACGCTCGAGCACGCCATCACCGAGGGGCGTCTGTCCCACGCGTACCTGTTCTGCGGACCGCGCGGCACGGGCAAGACCACCATGGCGCGCATTCTGGCCAAGGCGCTACTGTGTCGCAACGCCGAGGCGGCGCGCGCCGAGGGTGCAAGCGGCTGCATGCCCGACGGCACCTGTGAGGAGTGCGAGCTCATCGCCGAGGGCAACCACCCCGATGTCTACGAGCTCGATGCCGCAAGCCGCACGGGCGTGGACAATGTGCGCGAGGAGATCATCAACTCCGTCAACTTTGCCCCGGTGCGCGGCAAGTACAAGATCTATATCATCGACGAGGTCCACATGCTCACGACGGCGGCGTTCAACGCGCTGCTCAAGACGCTTGAGGAGCCGCCGGCACACGTGATCTTTGTGCTGTGCACCACCGACCCGCAAAAGATTCTGGAGACCATCCTCTCGCGCTGCCAGCGTTTCGATTTCCACCGCATCGGCAACGAGGATATTGAGCATCGCCTGGCATACGTGTGCGAGCAGGAGGGCTTCGATTACGACGACGAGGCGCTGGCTATCGTGGCGCGCCATGCCAAGGGCGGCATGCGCGACGCGTTGTCCACGCTGGAGCAGCTGAGCGTCTTTGGCAACGGTTCTGTGCATGCGGACGACGCCCGCTCGCTTTTAGGCGAGGTTTCGGACCAGATTCTGGGCGAGTTTTCCCGCGCCATTGCCGATCGCGATGTCGCCGAGCTCTATGGACTGATCCGTGCGCAGGTCGAGGAAGGAAACGACCTGCTGGAGCTGACGCGCGACCTGGTGGCGCATGTGCGTGACGTGTACGTTGCCTGCGTTGCCGGTGCCCGTGCCGAGCTGTTTGAGGGCGGCTCCGAGCAGGCCGAGGCGCTTGCTGCCGAGGCCGCTGCCTTTGGCGAGCATCCTGCCGACCGCCTGGCCCGTGTGCTGACAGTGCTCGACGATGCCGCACTGGAGATGAGGGGCGCGAGTGACGTGCGCCTGGTGCTCGAGATTGCCTGCACGCGTCTGGCACGTCCCGAGGCTGATTTAACGATTGAGGCATTGGCCGAGCGCGTGGCTCGCTTGGAGGCCATGGTTGCCAACGGCGCCGTGCCGGCGAGCGTGGCTGCTGCTCAGGCCGCCGCGCCTGCAGCATCCGTACCCGCTGCTGCCCAGCAGCCGACGCTAATTTCGGGCGCCCGTGCTGCCGCTCCGGCGGCATCCGCTGCCCCCGCTGCTACGTCCGCGCGCCAGGGCGGTATGCCTTGGGACCGTGGTGCTGCCGCTCCGGCGGCTCAGCCTGTGCCCCGTTCTGCGTCCGTGTCAGCTTCCAAGCCTGCGGCGCCTGCGCCTCAGCCTGCGCCGGCTCCGACGCCTCAGCCCGTTGCGGCCCCCGCGCCTGCCACCGCTCCGGCACCTAAGCCCCAGTCCAACAATGCCGCCCAGGTTGCCGCCGCCGGTGCTGCCGAGACCCCCGCGGTTGAGGACGCCGGTGAGCTCCAGCGCAAATGGGCCGAGGTCGTCGAGCGCGTCAAGGCGCGTCAGGCCTCCTACGCAGGGCTTTTGCTCAACGCTCGCGCCACGGCCGACGACGGCTCCAAGCTCACGGTCTCGTTCCCCGCGGGTTCGACTTTTGCCATTAAGATGCTCGGTCGCGCCGATACGCAGTCGGTGGTCCTGCCGACGGTCTGCGCGGTCTTCGGTCGTCGTACCGTCGACTATGTCCTGGATGGGGGTGGCACGCCGGCTCCTCAACATGAGGAGCATTCTCCATCTGCACGGGCTGCGGCATCTGCGGACCCGCAACCCGTGTCCTCGGCGGCCCCTGCATCCTCGAGCGCCAGCGCGCCGCAGCAGCAAGCGGCGCCGGTAGTGGCATCGACCCCGTCGGCGCCTAAGCCTGCGGCGCCCAAACCGGCTGCTCCGATCCCCGCGCCCAAGTCCGCTGCCGCGCCCGCGCCCAAGTCGTCTGACCTGGGCAAAGCCCCCTGGCTACGCTCCGACAACCCCGCCGGCGCTCCTGCTACGGGTAAGCTCCCGACCGAGCCCGCACCCCGTGCGTCCGAGCGCTCGGCTGCCCCCAAAGCTCAGCCTGTCGCGCAGTCCGCGCCGTGGGAATCCGAGCAGGTGCCCTACGACGACGCTATGGTCGGCGGCTTCGCTGGCGATGCGAGCGGGGACGATCTGCCTCCGTTCGACGTGCCTGCCGCGGTGCCTGCGCCCAGCCCTGCCGCTTCAGCCGCGGCTCCCGCAGTCGCGACGTCCGCTCTCGCAAGCGACGACGCCCCCGCTGCCCCTTGGGAGTCCAACCCCGGCGCCGGCAGTCCCTTCGGCCACCAGGGCGCAGCCCCGAGCATCCCGCAGACCGAGGATGAGGCCAAAGCCCTCATCCGCAACGTCTTTGGACAGGCCACCATCTTCAAACCGGTGGAGTAACTGTGCGGGCGGGTACGCTGCTCAAGAAGAGATCTCTTTGTCCGGGCGCATCTGTATTTCGGACATGTGTAGTGTGGTGCCGCGTATATCGCATTCGAGCAGACAGGCGCGTGACGGTCGGCCTAGGATGCTGAGGTCGATACGATATGTCGCATGGCTGTCCGTGTGTTCGACTTGCTCGGCGTTGACGGTTGCTCCGATTGTAAATAAAGAGCCCAGTTCGGCATCGACAATCTTGGAGTCCTTTATCTTGACCTTGAACTCTTGGTAGAGGGACGGGCTGTTGTAGTAAATGGTTCGAGTTCCGTCGGTGCACTCATCGGTCGCTTCCCATTTGACGATGGGCTGGTCCGAGCTGGCTATCAGCAGTTCTGCTCCAAAGGCTATGGCATGGGTGATGACAACCAGCAATGCCCAGCCGACAAAGAGATAGAGAACCACATATGCAACGGGGTATTTTGAGCGGATGTTTTGGAGCACGTCGGGGGCATTCATGGGGCACCTCCAAATTGCTGTCTGTGACAATCAAATTATACCCTGCCATCATGAGCGCCGCCTCGAGCAGCGGTTCGGCATTTTGTTATCTAGCTGGATGCAGAAAATGCCGGATTCCGGCTCTACAAGATTTAGCTTTCAATATTATGCAGATGCGAATTATTCAACTTTGCATAATCTTTGGGCGCGGCTTGCACTCCAGGACATGTATATCGACTGAGGGAACACGCCCGCCCCGCTTGCTTGCCCCGCGCCGTGGTACGATTTTTGAGTTTGAAAGTCCCGCCGTGCTCCGGCTGCCCTTGCAGCTTGTCGCGCGGCCGCACGTAAAGGAGCCATCATGGCCGGTATGAACATGCAGCAGATGATGAAGCAGGCTCGCAAGATGCAGGAGCAGCTTGCTGCCGCGCAGGAGAACCTCAAGTCCCAGACCGTCGACGCCTCTGCCGGCGGCGGTATGGTCAAGGTGACCGTCAACGGCGAGATGGAGCTCGTCAACCTCACCATCGACCCCGATGCCCTCGATCCCGAGGACGTCGATATGCTGCAGGACATGATCATGGCTGCCGTCAACGCGGCCGTCCGCGGCGTCAACGAGCTCGCCAACAAGCAGATGGGCGCCATCACCGGCGGCCTCAACATCCCGGGCATGCCGTTCTAAGACACGCATATATATGAGTGCGAATCACAGTCTGCAAAAACTGCTCGATGAGCTGGGCCGTCTGCCGGGCATTGGTCCCAAGTCGGCCCAGCGCATCGCCTATTACCTGCTCGAGGCCGATGCCGAGGAGGCCCGCCGCCTGGCCGAGGCCATCCTGGAGGTTAAGCAGGAAGTGCATTTTTGCAGCCGCTGCTTTAATTACGCCACCGCTGACGAGTGCTCCATTTGCCAAGACTCGATGCGCGACACCACCCGCATCTGCGTGGTGGGTGAGCCGCGCGATGTCCAGGCGATTGAGCGCACGGGCAGCTACCACGGCCTCTACCACGTGCTGGGCGGCGTGATCAGCCCCATGGACAAGATCGGTCCCGAGCAGCTGCACATCCGCGAGTTGCTGGCGCGCTTGGGCCACGAGGATATCCACGAGGTCATTATCGCCACCAACCCCAATATCGAGGGCGAGACCACGGCGAGCTACCTTGCTCGCACCATCAAGCCACTGGGCGTCGAGGTGTCGCGTCTGGCGAGCGGGCTGCCCGTGGGAGGCGACCTGGAGTATGCCGACGAGCTCACGCTTGGCCGTGCTATCGAGGCCCGTCGCGCGATCTAGGATCTAGATATCGGTCCACCGACCTCGCGTTTCCCTGCGCGTTGCACGCGGTTGCCATAATTGGCCCCATGTTTGTGCATTTGTTGTGCAACAAATGCACTTTCCATCCGCTTATCGCGTGGATGCCCCTGTTCGCGTCCCGTATTTGCGCGTTCGTTGCGCAACCTTTTGTGTTCGCTGATACACTCAACTATGGGTTTGAATGAATGCGCCGCTTTCGAGCGGCGTGTTTTTGTTGGAGGAGATCGCATGCGGCCCGGGGGCACTCAGACAAAGCATGGCGCCGCGGTGCGTATGCGGCGCCGGTTGGGCCTGGCGCCTCGGGCGTGTGTGCTGCTGTCCTGTTCGCTGGCGCTGGTCGTTGCCGGCGTTTCTGCCTACGGTTTGGCTGTGCCACCTATGGTGCAAGCGCGTACCGCGCGCGAGTTGCGCGTGGGGCACAAGGCCAAAAGCGATTTGGGCACCACAACCGGATACGCCTGGGCGAGCGTAGTCACGCACGTCGTGTTTGGTGTCGACGACGCGGGCAGCGCCGAGGCGTCGGACAACGAAATCGCGCTTGCCAACGGCAAGACCATCGTGCTCACCAACACCAAGATCATCCATCACCTTTCCGATAACAGCGTTTCGACCGTCGTAAACAAGGCCGAGCAGCAAAAGGGTCAGGATACGCAGCAGTCGGGGAAACCTGGCGGCTCCGGTTCGTCTGGCTCCAGCTCCGATTCGTCGAACTCGAGCGGTGGCTCCGGTTCGGGCTCCGCCTCCGGCGGGTCTGGGGGCGACAGCTTGACGGGCGGCAACACCGGTGGCAATACAAGCTCCAGCGGCCTTTCGACCGCCGAGGAGGAAAGCATACACAGCTGGCTCGTGACCAAGTGCAATATGCTCGACGGCTATGTCTCTCGGGCAAATAGCGCGGTCTCGACCTATAACGCAACAGGCGATACCGGGCCGTGCGATAGCCTGGCCAACGATATGTTTGTCATCCGTGCCGAGTTTGGCCGGCAAACGTTTTCTCCCCAGTCAAAGTGGTATCAGCAATACGCCAACCTATGGGGCTGCTACACCAATCTGTGCAAATGGGTGGGGCATTACGGCGATGACGACGTCGCGCTCAACACCTTCAATACCAACGTGGCGGCGATCGCCCTATGACGAATAGCCTTGCTTCTAGCGCATCGTGCGCGCTAAACCGCGACCCTATGGTGGGCCTGCGCCTGGCGCGCGTTGGAGGGTTTGAGCCCGCCATTGCGCTGGGTCCGGACGAGCTGCCCGTCTACCAGCGTCGATTTGCGATGCTGTTTGCCGACGACGCCACCATGCGCCGTGGCGGCATCGGCCGCGTGACGCGTGCCGTCAACGCCCAAGGCGAGGCCGTGGCACTCAAGCAGCTCATCTTGCCAACGTGCGATGAGTTTGACGATGCCGCCGCCCATGAGCTTGGAGAGCGAGGAAACGACCCCTGAGAGGATAGCCGCGATGTCAGGCCAAGCCAGGCGAGCCGTATCGGGCACGCGCTCGAACAGGGATTCCTTCGCACCCGATGAGCCTGCCCCACTGGCAGACGCGCTGCTCGGCGCTCTGCCCTTAGCCGGAGCTGCCACTTCGACAGGTGTTTTCCCCTTAGCAGCCGAAGCTGC
>URFU01000015.1 GCA_900547125.1 uncultured Collinsella sp. | reverse complement strand
CGTGCCCGCGCGCCTTACCTTTCGGGTTCACCATCCATGGTGGGGCGCGTTTCTAACGAAGCTGTAACGGCCGTTGGACTCTTTTGGCGCCAGACCTTCTCGACCCGTACGCCACTCATGGTATGTTTATCGCGATAACAAGGACGGAGGTGCCCGTGGCACGCAATAAGTACCCGGAGGAGACGGTCGAGAAGATCAGGGGTGACGGCCCAGCGAGTGTTATTTTGCGAGCCATGCGCATTGAAAGCGACCTTTCGTGGTATAAGCTACTTGCCGGAAGCCGCGGCTTTCAGAGTACGGCTTACGTGTACGTTTAACCTCCGTGGGCGACGGGGTGCCGCGAGGCGTAGAATATCGTCCACCTGTAGGGGCCTGCAGCGATGCGGGCCCCGCTTCGTATGAAGGGGGCGTAACCGATGAAGATCGTATCCACCCCCAGGACTTTTTCGACCTCGTCGAGGGCGACCGCGAGCTCATGCTTAAGCACAATCGCCCCTGCATCGTGGTGGTGAGGCTGCGTTTCCACGGAAAGCGCAGGGACTTCGCCGTGCCGCTGCGTTCCAACATCGCCCCTAACGTGCCCAAAGACCAGCACTTTGCGTTGCCACCCCGCCCCACGACGCGCCCCGGCTGCCGCCACGGCATCCACTACATCAAGATGTTCCCCATAACCAAGGCCTACCAGCGCCGCTTCAGGACCGAGGGCTCGGCCTACTACGAGACGCTCCAGCGCATCATCGACGGCAACACCAAGCGCATCGTCTCCGAGTGCCAGGCATACCTCGACCGCTACGAGCGCGAGGGAAGGCCTCGCTTTGCCGTCGACATCGACCGCATCGTGGGGCTGCTGGAGAGCGAGAAGTAGGGCACCTCGGCTCAGTCTCGAGCCATGCGGAGTCGCTCCGCATTTTTGAACGCCGCGCGCTCCAAATATCCGAGAAGCAAGCCATGAGGTGCGGCGGCGCGCCCGTACCCGCGCGCAGCCATCTCCATCAGCGTCTACGGTGCGCTACAACATCACGGGCAAACCGCCTGACAAGCCGAGCATCCTGCCGTTCCGTCTATGAGCTACGTTGCCGTGCGGGGCAAGGGCGATCCCAATGCCGAAGGCGGCGCGTAGCAGAACGCGTTGCCGATACTCTACGGCGTCGCATATACCATCAAGATTTCGAAGACGGGCCCGCGGGAAATCGAGGGCTATTTCGACTTCGTCGTGCCGCCGGTCGAGGGCTTCTGCCGACATGACATGGCTGGGGCCTACCCCCTCCGACGTGTCCTTGCGTATATTGCCCTCTCGGTTTCGAAACTTCAAAAAAATTCAAGTTTCGAAACCGAGAGGGAGTAGATGATGGCATGGGTAGACCGTAATACGTACATGGAGCGGCTTTGGGCGCTCGAGGGCACCCGGGACATCAAGGTGATCACGGGGATGCGCCGCTCTGGTAGGTCCGAGCTTATGAAGGCGTTCTCCGCCTCCGTTGCTCGGAGGGACCCATCCTCCAACAACGTCTACATCGATCTGCTGGACCTCGACAACGAGCCGCTGCTCGAGTACCAGCGCTGCATCGCGAAATCATAGAGCGGCACAAAGAGGGCGCCCGCAACCGTCTCTTCATCGACGAGATGCAGCTGTGCGAGGGTTTCGAGAAAGCAATTAACAGCATTCACGCACGTGGCGGATGGGATATCTACCTCACGGGATCGAACGCGTTCCTCCTGAGTTCGGACCTGGCAACCCTGTTCACAGGGCGCCACGGGGAGGTACACATCCTCCCCTTCAGCTTCGGCGAATACCGCTCCTACTTCGACGAGCAGGGGGCCGTCGACGACGACTTCGACGGATTCATCAGGCGCAGCGGGCTCGCCGGGTCCTACGATTACGATGACATCTCGGAGTCGTACGGTTTCCTTTGGCGCGGGCGGATCGGGATCCACTGCCGATCTAGAGGCACTCGGTCAGAATCTGGAACACCTCGCTGCGCTCCAGTTTCTTGGCGCAGCCGCCGGTGAGCACGCAGGTGTCCGCAACCTTGTGCAGCGTCTCGTCGGACGCGTCGGAGCCCATCTCGGCGAAGCTCGTGGGAAGCCCCATCTCGCCGATGAACGTCTGCAGGCGGTCGATGCCCTCGAGCGCCACCGTAAGGTCGTCTTTGCCCTTGGCGTCGACGCCCCACACCTCGCGCGCCCAGCGGGCGAACTGCGCGGGCGCCTCGAGGGCCAGGTGGCGGTAGAGCGCAGGGTGGATGACCGCGAGGCCCATTCCGTGGTTGGTGTGGGTGTACGCGCCGTACTGGTGCTGGATCATGTGCGCCTGGAAGTCCGTTGACTTGCCGATCTTGAGCACGCCGTTCTCGGCCATGGCGGAGTCGTATACGAGCTCGCTTAGCGCCTCGAGGTTCTGATTGTCGTCCGCGATGATCCGCATGTTGCGGATGACGTTACGCTGGATGGCGAGGTTGATGTCGTCGGTGACGTTGCGTTCGCGCGGGCTTCCGAAATAGCTCTCCATGCAGTGCGAGAGCGTGTCGAACGCGCCGCTCATGAACTGCGCGTGCGGTACGGTGAGCGTGAGCGCCGGGTCGAGCGCCGCCCACATGGGCATCGCCCCCAGATAGGCGCCCTTCACGTGCGTCTCCTCGTTGGTGATGACGGCGCCGTTGTTCTGCTCGGCGCCCGTGCCGGAGAGCGTAACGATGCAGCCCATGGGGATGAACGAGCTCGGCATCTTGCCGTCGGCGTGCTCGAATGTCTCGATGTCCTCGTCAAGCATCGCCTGCGCAGAGACCACCTTGCAGCAGTCGAAGACCGACCCGCCGCCGACGGCGAGAATGAAGTCGACCTGCTCCTCGCGTGCGAGCGCGGCGCCTTCCTGGCACTTCTCGTAGGTCGGGTTGGGCATGATGCCGCCGAAGTCCACCACGCGCTTGCCCGCGCTCGTGAGCTTATCGACCACGTGGCCGTAGACGCCGGTTCGTTTGACCGAGCCTCCGCCGTAGGCGAGCATCACTGTCTTGCCCATGGCACCCATCTCGGCGTCGAGTGCCTGGTCCATGGCCCCCTCGCCGAAGTAGTTCCTGACCGGGTAGTCGTACGTGAATGAGTTCATGGCAATTCCTCCTAGTATGTTATTAGTGCGGTCTGACCGCTCTTCTACTCGTTGCGCACGAGCCCTGACATCCATTCGATGGTGGCGGGGTCGTGGTGGTCGAAGAACGCGCTGCGCCCGGTGTCGAGCGCGGCGATGGCGACCATTTCGTCGTCGCCCAGCGCGAAGTCGAAGACGTCGAAGTTTTGCTCCATGCGATCGCGGTGCGTGCTCTTGGGGATACAGGCCACACCGCGCTGCAGCAGCCAGCGCAACACGACCTGGGCGACCGTCTTGCCGTGCGCCTCGCCGATGCGAGCGAGGACCTCGTTGCGGAAGAGGTCGTTTCTGCCCTCCGCAAAGGGCGCCCAGCCCTCCATGGTCACCTCCTTGCCTGCCATGTACTCCTGCGCCTCGCGCTGCTGGAGGAACACGTTGCACTCGACTTGGTTCACGGCGGGGGCGATGCGGTTGAACGAAATGAGGTTTGCGAGGTGATCGGGGTAGAAGTTAGCTGTACCTATGGCGCGGATAACGCCCTGCTCGTAGAGCTCCTCCATGGCGCGCCACGCGCCGAAGACGTCGCCGAACGGCTGATGGATGAGGTAGAGGTCGATGTAGTCGAGCCCCAGCCGCTTGAGCGACGCGTCGAAGCCGCGCTTGGCCCCCTCGTAGCTCACATCCGACATCCACAGCTTGGTCGCCACGAACACCTCGTCGCGCGGCAGGCCGCTCGCACGAATGGCGGCCCCGACCGCCTCTTCGTTGCCGTAGCTCGCGGCCGTGTCGAGCAGCCGGTAGCCGACCGAGAGCGCGTCCTCCACGGCGCGCTGGCATTCCGCGGCGTCCGGGATCTGGTACACGCCGAAGCCGAGCTGCGGCATCCTGACGCCGTTGTTCAAGGTGATGTAGTTCATGGTGCCTTCCTTTCTCGCAACTTGACGTATCCACCATACGAGGGGAGCCGCGTCGGCGGAAGTTTCCGTTGGTGAGGGTTCTATAACGCTGGGGTGCGCACGGTGTTATAACCCGCGGGTTCTAGGCGTCACCTCAAAGAGATCGGCGCCGAGCTCGTCGGCGATGGCCTGAGCTACGACAGCGGTGTGGCCCTGTGCCGAGTAGCAGGCCACGAGGACGTTGCCGTCTGCAGCGGGCACTGCGGCGGGCTCGTCCTCGACAGCCGACTGGTCCTCGGCGGCGGCTTGGTTGGTCCGTTATCGTCTGAGCGCTACTCCTGCGCGTCGAAATCGGGACGTATGGCCAGGTAGCCCGCGAGCGTTTCCTCAGTGGCGGTGTAGTAGGTCATGGTTCCGTCGAGCTTGGCAATCTCAGCCATCTCGTCTTCGGCGAGGGAGAAGTCGAAGATGTTTGCGTTGTCGGCGATGTGGGCGGGGTTCTTGGAGCCGGGGATGATGGAGGTACCCATCTGCACGTGCCAGCGCAGGATCACCTGGGCCGGGGTCTTGCCGTACTTCTCGGCGAGAGCGACGAAGACGGGCTCCTCCAGAAGACCTTTGTCGCCGTGGCCGAGCGGGTACCACGCCTCGATCACCGTGCCGTACGGCGCGAGGTAGGCGCGCGGGCCGCGCTGGGCGTGGTAGGGGTGGCACTCAACGGTCACGAGCTGCGGCTTGATGTCGGCGATCTCGATGACCTCGGCGATCTTGTCTTGCGGGAAGTTGGAGAGGCCGAGGGCACGCACCTTGCCTGCGCGGTACGCCTCTTCCATCGTGCACCACGCGGCCAGGTAGTCGCCTACCGGCTGGTGCAGGATGAGCATGTCGACGTAGTCGAGCTTCAGGCGCTGGAGCGTGGCGTCCACCGCCGGCATGCCCGCGCCGTAGACGCTCGGCCAGAGCTTGGTGGAGACGAAGATCTTGTCGCGCGCGATGCCGCTCTTGGCGATGGCACGGCCTACGGCGCGCTCGTTCATGTAGGCGTTGGCGGTGTCGATGTGCTCGTAGCCAGCCGCGAGCGCGGCGGTTGCGGCCGCCTCGGCCTCGGCCGGGGTCATGAGGAAGGTGCCCAAACCTTCGATGGGCATCTCTACGTCGTTGTTGAGCTTCAGATGTTCCATGGTCTCCTCCTTAATGGCGACTTTTCGAATACAAGGCTACGGCGTTTACTGACGTGCGAGAAGTTCACGTTGGAATGATAGATATAACCATGGGGTATATACGGCAGATAATGCGTGACAGGAGGATCGATGTACAACCCACAGCTTGACACTTTCATCCGCGTGGCGGAGGCGGGCAGCTTCTCCAAGGCGGCACAAGAGTCCTTCATCACGCCCACGGCCGTCATCAAGCAGATGAACCTGCTGGAGTCGCGGCTAGGCCTTACGCTGTTCCACCGATCGCATCAGGGGCTTTCGCTTACGCGAGCAGGCAGGTCGCTGCTCGCCGACGCCCGCCATATCGTGCAGTACTCTCAAGAATCAATCGCACGTGCCCGCGTCGCCGAGCGTGGAGAGAAGCGCATCATCCGCGTGGGAGTGTCGCTCATGACGCCCAGCACGCCGCTCACGAAGCTGTGGCCGAAGGTGAAGGAACGTTGCCCCGGCATGAGCCTTCAGGTGGTCACGTTTGAAAACACACCCTCGGCGGCGCGCGGTTTGGCGAACCTCGGGCAAGACATGGATATCGTGGTGGGGATTTTCGACGATGCCTTTCTTAAAGAGCGCGGGTGCTTGGGCCTCGAGCTTTCGCGCGAGCCGCTCTGGTGCGCCGTTCCCGTCGACAGCGAACTCGCCAAACGCGACATCGTCACATTCGACGACCTCCACAATCACAGTCTTATGCTTATACGCCGGGGCTGGAACGCCGAAATCGACCGCGTGCGCGACGAGATACTCTTGCATCATCCTCAAATCGCGCTCGTAGACTTCCCGCAATATCGGGCGGAGGTGTTCAACCGCGGCGCGAACGAAGACCTCGCGCTTGCGACGCTGCCGTTGTGGGCCAACGTCCACCCCATGCTCAAAACCGTCCCTACCGATTGGGACTGTCTCGTGTCTTACGGGCTGCTTCATTCGCCGCACCCCGCCGACCATGTGCGGGAGTTCCTCGATGCGGTATCTGCCGCGCTCGAGGCAAAGCATCGATAGGCAATCGCAAGCAGATGCGCTTATGCCTATGGGAATAACGGGAACTGGCTTCTGAACTCGCGTTTTGATACCGTCGAGTACCGCCTGATGCTGTTTTGGCGTCGCCATAGAGCAAAGCCATCAGCGAAATAACGGGAATAATAGCCTCCGAACCTTCTGGTTCGGAGGCTTTCTTTTTGCATGTCTGCCTAAAACGACTCCTTGCCAAAACCCCCTTGAGCATCGGGCGGCATTATTGAGCGTGGGCGTTATCGTAGGTATCTCTGATCTCTTCCGGCAAATTGTCGGGAATCAGCGCCTTCAGTCTATCCTCGTTGCCATCCTGAATCGCCTGCTCGTAGTACCAGCATTTGAACTTCAACATGTCCAGCGCGCGGTTCATCTTCGCGATCTCCGACTCCATGTGGGCCTTTCGCTCCTCGAACATGGCCTTGCGCTTGGGATATGTCGATGGGCCCTCCGCGCACCATTCCATGAACAGCCGGATGTCCTTGATCTCCATCCCAGCCTTCTTTAAGCATTCGATGACCCGAAGCGCCTCGAGTTCCGTATCGCCGAATCGGCGAATGCCGGACGTCCGCTCCAATTCCGGAAACAATCCCTGCTTATCGTAATAACGCAGCGTGGAAACGGGCAGACCGAACATCTCCGCCACCTGTCCGATTGTGTACATGGGTCCTCCGAATAAAACTCGATTTCATCCCTTGACCTAAAGTCAGGTTTAGGTATTACCTTCATTCTCGTCAATACAAATCGGGAGCGCAAGGGATTTTCGCCAAAGGCGCACGCTTGCCGGAACGGTATTCGCCGGCGGCGTGAACGGCGTGGGCGAAATCGCCGGGCATCCTGCTCTGGAGCAGGCGCAACGAATGGGCATGGAAATCTAGGCGCGGCTTAGCTGCGCGAAAGCAGTTTGTACTCAAAACCATCGACAGGAGGAATCAAACATGACGATTAAGCAGACAGCGGGCAGAGATGCCCTGGGGGACTTCGCTCCCAAATTCGCTCAGCTCAATGACGATGTGCTGTTCGGCGAGGTGTGGAGCCGAGAAGACGGGCTTTCCCTTCGAGACCGCAGCGTGGTGACGGTGGTTGCCTTGATGGCACAGGGGCTGACGGACTCTTCGTTCCAATACCATCTGATGTCCGCAAAGAACAATGGCGTGACCAGGACGGAGATAGCGGAAATCCTTACGCACGCGGCGTTTTACGCAGGCTGGCCCAAGGCATGGGCGGCCTTCCGCATGGCGAAGGAAGTCTGGGCGGATGACGATGCCGCCGACGCAAGAACCAAGCATCAAAACGAGATGGCCTTTCCCATCGGTGCCCCCAACGACGCATTTGCGAAGTACTTTATCGGGCAAAGCTACCTCGCGCCCCTTTCCACCGAGCAGGTCGGCATTTACAACGTTACGTTCGAGCCCGGCTGCCGCAACAACTGGCACACCCATCACGCCAAAAGCGGTGGGGGACAGATCCTCGTCTGCGTGGCTGGTCGAGGGTTTTACCAGGAATGGGGCAAACCGGCACAGGAGCTGTGCCCCGGCGATGTGGTAAATATTCCCGCAGGCGTAAAGCACTGGCACGGTGCGGCGCCCGACAGCTGGTTCTCCCATCTCGCGGTGGAGGTTCCGGGCGAGGATGCCTCCAACGAGTGGTCGGAGCCCGTGGACGACGAGCAATACCTTAAAGCGACCGACAAGGAGGCTTAGGCATGGAGCAGTTGAAACTGACGCAGGAATGGGACAAGGTGTTCCCCAAAAACGACAAGGTTGAGCACAGCAAGGCGACCTTCCACAACCGATACGGCATCACGCTGGCTGCCGACGTGTACGTGCCTAAGAACGCGGAAGGCAAGCTGCCCGCCATCGTCGTCAGCGGCCCGTTTGGCGCGGTGAAGGAGCAGTCCTCCGGTCTGTACGCGCAGAAGATGGCGGAGCTGGGCTTTTTCGCAATTGCCTTTGACCCGTCCTATACCGGCGAGAGCGGCGGCACGCCCCGCTATGTAGCATCGCCAGACATCAACACCGAGGACTTCTGCGCAGCGGTGGATTTTCTCTCTGTGCAGGAAAGCGTTGACCCGGAGCGCATCGGCGTCATCGGTATCTGCGGTTGGGGCGGCATGGCAATCAATGCCGCAGCCATCGACACCCGCATCAAGGCCACCGCGGCCATGACCATGTACGATATGACCCGCGTGACCGCAAACGGCTACTTTGACGCCGAGGATTCCGAGCAGGCGCGCTTCGAAAAGCGGAAAGCGCTGAACGCGCAGCGCACCGAGGACTATAAAAACGGCAGTTACGCGCTGGCAGGCGGCGTGGTCGATCCTCTGCCCGATGACGCGCCGCAGTTTGTGGCGGACTATTACGCCTACTACAAGACTCCGCGAGGCTACCATCCCCGCAGCCTGGGCTCCAATGGCGGCTGGAATGTGACGTCTTCGCTGTCGTTTTTGAATATGCCGATCCTGCAGTACGCCGGCGAGATCCGTTCCGCCGTGCTGCTGGTGCATGGCGAGAAGGCACACTCCCGCTATTTCAGCGAAACCGCGTACGGCAAGCTGACCGGGGACAACAAGGAACTGCTCATTATTCCCGGTGCCAACCACACCGACCTCTACGATCAGATGGATATCATTCCGTTTGAAAAGCTGAAGGCATTCTTTGAGGAATATCTGAAATAAGGCGTGCCTCGATTCAATGCCAAGCCTCCAGCAACGATTCTTCTAAAGAGTGGGAGTAGCTGAAACGAGGCGATTGAATAACTCCATACGTTTTGGTTAAAACAAAACAATATGCCGCGCGCCTGCGGCATGAAGGAGGGAGATTTCTATGAATATCGTTGTATTGAGTGGTAGCCCGCGTAAGGGCGCCAATACCGACACCATGGTCGAGGCGTTTGCCGAGACCGCGCGTGAGGGCGGCAATACGGTCGAGGTCGTCCGTGTTGCCAGCAAGAAAATCGCTGGTTGCCTGGGGTGTCAGTATTGCTTCGCCCATGAGGGCACTTGCGTGCAGAAGGATGACATGGCCGACGTGATCGAGTCGCTGAAAGGCGCCGATATGGCTGTCTTCGCTTCGCCTATCTACTGGTTTGATATCACTGCGCAGGAGAAGGCCGCCATCGACCGCCTGTACGCCTTCGGTGCTACAGGCTTCCCGTTCACCAAGACGGCCCTTTTGCTCGATAGCCACAGCGAGGGCGTCTATGATGCGGCGATCGCTATGTACAAGTCGACCTGCGCGTACTGCAAGTGGGAGGACCAGGGCATTGTCACCATCAGCGGTATGACCGAGCGCGACAGCATGGCATCGTCGCCCAAGTTGGAAGAGGTGCGAGAGCTTGCTCGCAAGCTCGCCTAATGACAAGAAGAGTGCATGGCAATCGGCGTTGGTGGAAATGCTTGCTGTCCTTAGCAAGAGATAGGGGTGTATTCCCTCAAGTGCCGTATAGAACAATTTTTTAACGCAGAAAAATAACTGAAAACAAATTAATCCGCGTTAAAATATTGTCAAACAGAAGTTCATGAGGGAAGGTTGCGTATGCGTCGTAAGGCAGACGAGCTCCTTAGGGAATGGCGAGACAGGGCTGATAGAAAACCGTTGCTGGTCAAAGGCGTGCGCCAGTGTGGCAAGACCTATCTGCTCAGAACGTACGCCCAGGATCTTTTCGAATCGGTTGTCTACGTTAATCTTGAGAACGACCGGTCGGCGCGAGCGGATTTTTCGGGCGGTCTCGACCCTCATTCGATCGTACGCGCGATCGAGGCTCGTACGGGACAGCGTATCGTGCCTGGCAAAACCTTACTGTTCATTGACGAGATCCAAGCATGCGAGGAAGCGCTCACTTCCCTTAAATACTTTTGCGAAGATGCTCCCGAGTATTACGTCGCGGCTGCTGGGTCGCTTCTTGGGGTTGCCATTAACCATCAGTCGTATTCGTTCCCCGTTGGAAAGACCGACTTGATTGAGATGACTCCACTCGATTTCGAGGAGTTTCTCTGGGCGATGGGGCACGATCAACTGGTCGACGAGATACGTTCATCATTCGAGTTAATGGCTCCTCTTGCGCCAAGCCTTCATGAAAAGGCGCTTGGGCTCTATCGACAGTATCTTGTTGTTGGCGGAATGCCCGAGGCGGTCCAAACGTACATCGATGATCAGTCAATCATTGATGTGGCCGAAAAGCATCGGATTATTCTCGACGGATATTCCGCCGACACCAATAAATATGCTGATGAACGCTTGAGCGCAAAGACGCGTGCGTGCTTCGATTCCATTCCACAGCAGCTTGCCAAAGAGAATCGTAAATTTCAATACAAGGTAGTGCGAGCGGGGGGCAATGCGTCTCTCTTTGGAGATGCTCTCGACTGGCTTGTATTGTCGGGTACGGTGGCGCGCTGCAGCCTAGTCGGGCAGATCGAAAGCCCGTTAGAGGCCTTCGTTAACCCTTCTGCTTTTAAAATCTATCAGGCGGATACAGGGCTGCTCGTCTCCAAGGCCGGTGCTCAACGCGCCGATATTCTTGCCGGCATCGGCGGCACATTCATGGGTGCACTTACCGAAAACTACGTTGCCCAACAGCTTTCAGCCATGGGCTATCCGCTGCATTATTGGGCGCGAGATAATCGTGCGGAAATCGACTTTGTAGTAGAGAAGCAGGGATGCTTGTCTGCGATTGAAGTCAAGGCGGGGGAGAACACAAGATCTCGAAGCCTGTCCTCACTTAAAAAGACCCATCCGGGCGTGCGTCTTATCAGGCTATCGACTAAGCCCTTTGGAATGAATGATGGACTTATGTCTGTTCCACTTTATGCGGCATTTTGTCTATAGGGATGATGTTGCTGTAATGCATGGGGTCCGGAGCGCGGCATTTACTGCGCTCCGGGCCCCGTTGGTTTGTGGCTTGTACCAGTTCGACTGCCGTCGTTTTAGTCAAACAAACTCGGCATGTCGTTTTCTTTCATGAGGGCGCCGGCAGAGGGGAGGCTCTGCGCGGTGAACTTTTCGGCCGAGACGCCGGCGCCGAGGATTTCCTCGGTTGTGCCGACGGTGGTGACCGAGCGGCCCTTCTTGGCCGTAAAGGCCTGGACGCCCTGCGTGTTGGTGGTCGTCTTGGTCTTGAGCAACGACGTGTTGAAGTTCATCAGGCGGTAGTCGCTCGAGACCAGCGCGAGGTCGCGGTCCTCCTTAAGCACCTGCGCATACAGCAGTTTGCTGCCGCCGTAGATGGCGTTCTTGAGGCGCTTGCGGTTGGTCTTGGTGACGTATCCGGCAAGTGCGACGCGCACCACGCGGCCGTTCTCAAAGACAAACAGCACGTCGGCCTTGTAGTCCTCGGGGTCGATGACCCAGATGACGCTCTCGTCGGGTTCCATCTCAAGATCGGTCGGCAGGTACGAGCCCAGCTGGGCGGATTTGGTATCCTCAAACTGCGCGACCTTGCACTTGTACACCTGGCTCTTGTTGGTAAACACGAGCAGCTCGTGCGTATTGGAGGACGGGAACTCGATAAAGGGTTTGTCGCCGTCCTTGTACTTGAGCGTGGTCGCCTTCTTGAGTACGCGGTCCGTCATCTTCTTAAGGTAGCCATCGCGCGAGAGCATGATGGTAACCGGATATTCCTCGACCTCGGGCTCCAGGCTCACCTCGATGACCTCGTGGGGCTCAATCCTGCCCGTGCGGCGTGGCATCACGTACTTCTTGTTGACGGCGGCCAGCTCGTCGCTGATGACCTTCTTGATGTTCTCCTCGCTGGAGAGAATCTCCTCAAGCTCGGCAATCTCACCCTCGAGCTTGGCAATGTCCTTGGTGCGGTTGAGGATGTACTCCTCGTTGATGTTGCGGAGCTTAAGCTCGGCAACAAACTCGGCCTGGGTCTCGTCGATGTCGAAACCCTTCATAAGATTGGGCACGACCTCGGCTTCGAGCTTGGTGCCGCGGATGATGGCGATGGCCTTGTCGATGTCGAGCAAAATCGCTTCGAGGCCGTGCAGCAGGTGCAGGCGCTCGGACTTTTTGCCCAGGTCAAAGTTAATGCGGCGGCGCGTGGACTCAATACGCCACTTGACCCATTCGTGCAGGATCTGGCGCACGCCCATAACGCGGGGATAGCCGTCGACCAGCACGTTAAAGTTGCACGAGAACGAATCCTGCAGCGTGGTCGAGCGATAGAGCTTCGCCATGAGCTTGTCGGGATCGACACCGCGCTTAAGGTCGATGGCGATACGCAGACCCGAGAGGTCGGTCTCGTCGCGGATGTCAGCGATCTCCTTGACCTTGCCCTCTTTGGAGAGCTTGACGATGCGCTCGATGATGACATCGGTCTTGGTGGTGTAGGGGATCTCATAGACCTCGATGATGCGCTCTTCGGGGATCCAATGCCAGCGGGAGCGAATCTGGAAGCTGCCAAGGCCGGTCTCGATGATCTTCTCCATCTCTTCGCGGCGGTAGATAATCTCGCCGCCGGTCGAGAAGTCGGGCATGGGCATGTACTCGAGCAGGTCGCAGTCGGGGTCCTTGAGGTAGTGCATCGTGGCGGTGCAGACCTCGTTGAGGTTAAAACCGCAGATGTCGGACGCCATGGCGACGCCGATGCCCTTGTTGGCCGAGACGAGGATGTTGGGGAACGTGGTGGGCAGCAGGCGCGGCTCCTTCATGGCACCGTCGTAGCTGTCGACGAAGTCGACCGGATCCTTGTCGATGTCCTTGAAGATCTCGGCGCTGATGGGGGAGAGCTTGGCCTCGGTGTAACGCGAGGCGGCGTAGCTCAGGTCGCCCGAATAGTACTTGCCAAAGTTGCCCTTCGACTCCACGAAGGGGGCAAGCAGCGCCTCGTTACCGGTTGCCAGACGCACCATCGTCTCGTAGATCGCGGCATCGCCGTGCGGGTTGAGCTTCATGGTCTGGCCCACGATGTTGGCGCTCTTCTGGCGCTCGCCCTTGAGCAGGCCCATCTTGTACATGGTGTAGAGCAGCTTGCGGTGCGAGGGCTTAAAGCCGTCGATCTCGGGGAACGCACGCGAGACGTT
The DNA here is from genome assembly GCA_900547125.1 of uncultured Collinsella sp. Classification (GTDB taxonomy): domain Bacteria; phylum Actinomycetota; class Coriobacteriia; order Coriobacteriales; family Coriobacteriaceae; genus Collinsella. Next base: position 13,693 of record URFU01000015.1, on the reverse strand, counting down.
GACGCTCATGGCGTAGGGCATGTAGTTGACCTCGAGCGTCTGCGTGATCGGCTGGTCGGTGACTTCGGAGTGCAGGCCGATGACGTTCTCGGCGTTGACCTGCTTTTTCTTCGGCTGGTTCTTCGTCTTCTTCTTTGCCACGATATCCTCTTGAACTTCTTAAGGGCCGTCGTTATCGATTTGCTGCTACTGCAGATCCAACTGGTCCAGGTATTCCTTGCCGTGCTCCGAGATATGGCGCTTGCGGCCCGCCTCGTCGTTGCCCAGCAACAGGTTGAACATGGTTTCCATCTTGGTGACGTCCTCGGGCTCCACCTTGATCAGACGACGCGTTTCGGGGTTCATGGTGGTGAGCCACATCATGTCCGGGTCGTTCTCACCAAGACCCTTGGAGCGGTTGATGGAGCACTTCTGGTCGCCGATCTCCTTAAGGATGCCGTTCTTTTCGAGCTCGGTGTAGGCAAAGTAGGTCTTTTCTTTGCAATTGATCTCGTAGAGCGGCGACTCGGCGATATACACGTAACCCTCGTCGATGAGCGTGGGCACCAGGCGATAGAGCATGGTGAGCACGAGCGTGCGGATGTGATAACCGTCGACGTCGGCGTCTGTACAAATGATGACCTTGTTCCAGTTGAGGTTGTCCAGGTCAAAGGCACCAAGGTTCTTGATGCGCTTGTCCTTGATCTCCACGCCGCAGCCCAGCACGCGCATGAGGTCCATGATGATGTCGGACTTAAAGATGCGCGGATAGTCTTCCTTCAGGCAGTTGAGGATCTTACCGCGGACGGGCATAACGCCCTGGAACTCGGCATCGCGCGAGGTGCGAATGGCGCCTGCTGCCGAGTCGCCCTCTACGATGTAGATCTCGCGACGGTTCTTGTCCTTGGAGCGGCAGTCGATGAACTTCTGCACGCGGTTGGCCATGTCGGTCTTCTGCTGTAGATTGGTTTTGATGCTCTGGCGCGTCTTCTCGGCATTCTCGCGTGAACGCTTGTTGATGAGCACCTGTTCCATGATCTTGTTGGCGGCGTCCTTGTTCTCGATCAGGTAGGTCGAGAGGCGCTCTTTAAAGAATGCCGTCATGGCCTGCTGGATAAAGCGGTTGTTGATGGCCTTCTTAGTCTGGTTTTCATAGGACGTCTGGGTGGAGAAGCAGTTGGTCACCAGTACCAGGCAGTCCTGGACATCTTGCCACTTAATGCCGCTCTCGTTTTTGTTGTACTTGCCCTGTTGCTTGATGTAGGCATCGATGGCGCTGGTCAGAGCGCTGCGGGCAGCCTTCTCGGGCGAGCCGCCGTTCTCGAGCCACGATGAGTTGTGGTAGTACTCCTGCATCATGAAGGTGCGCGAGAAGCACATGCACGCGGTGATTTTTACGTTGTAGTCGGGCAGGTCCTCGCGATCGCGACCGCGACGGTCGGCCTCGATAAAGAAGGGCTCGGTAAGGTAGTCGGTACCGACCTTCTCGAGCACATAGTCCTCGATGCCCTTGGGGTAGCAAAAATCCTCTTCGGTAAATTCGCCATCGTCGCCCTCGATGCGCAGGCGGAAGGTCACGTTGGCGTTGACCACGGCCTGGCGGCGCATGGTCTCGCGATACCACTCGTGGGGGATACTGATGGAGGTAAAGACCTCAAGATCGGGGCGCCATTTGATGGTGGTGCCGGTACGGTCCTCGTCGCTGGGCTCAATCTCGAGTGCCTTCTTTTTGGCGCCGACGACCTTGCCCTTCTTAAAGTGCAGGGAGTACTTGTTGCCGTCGCGCCAAACCGTGACGTCCATGTATTCGGAGGCGTACTGGGTTGCGCATGAGCCCAGGCCGTTGGTGCCGAGCGAGAAGTCGTAGTCGCCGCCCTGGTTATTGTTGTATTTGCCGCCGGCGTAGAGCTCGCAGAAGACGAGCTCCCAGTTAAAGCGCTTCTCGGAAGGGTTCCAGTCGAGCGGGCAGCCGCGGCCGTTGTCCTCTACCTGAATGGAACCATCGCGAAAGGCGGTAAGGGTGATGAGCTTGCCGTAGCCCTGGCGCGCCTCGTCAACGGCGTTGGACAGGATCTCGAAGGCGGCATGCGCGCAGCCGTCGAGTCCGTCCGAGCCAAAGATGACGGCGGGGCGCAGTCGTACGCGCTCCTCGTCCTTGAGCTGGCGGATACTGTCGTTACCATAGTTTGCGGTGTTTTTTGCCATACTCGCTCTCTCGGTGCTCCTTTGCTGCGTTTAAGTCATATAGATAGTCAAGGTAGCATAGCCCAGCCCATAGGCGATTCCAACTAACACGAAATCCATCGAACGCGCGTTCGTTATCGGTATGGAAACTGACGGCTTATCAAATGATAGAATTGCCGCCACAAATGTTTTTATTAAGGGGCTCACAGTGACCGAGAAAGAGAAGATGGAGCGCGGGGAGTGGCATGATGCCAACTTTGACGAGGAACTCCTGGCAAAACGGGCGAGGGCAGAGGTGCTCTGCTATGACTTCAATATGGGAAAACCCGGAAGCGACGCGCAGCTTGACGCCCTAAAAACCTTGCTCGATACCGATCTTCCGGCGGGGCTGACGGTCCTTTCGCCTGCCTACTTTGACTACGGGGACAAGACAACCTTTGGCGACGGCTGCTTTGTGAACCATGGCTGCTACTTTATGGACGGTGGTTCTATTACCTTTGGTGACAACGTGTTTATTGGGCCGTTTTGCGGCTTCTACACCGCTTCGCATCCCCTTGGAGCAAAAGAGCGCAACTTGGGTCTCGAGAGGGCTCTGCCCATTGTTGTTGGCGATAACTGCTGGTTTGGCGCGAACGTGTCCGTACTCCAGGGGGTTACCATCGGCAGCGGCTGCGTTATCGCTGCGGGAAGTGTTGTGACGGAAGACCTTCCGGACAACGTGATGGCGGCAGGCGTTCCCGCGGTCGTCAAGAAGATCATCGAACAATAACGGAGCTATTAAACGATGGGGCACGCATGGTTCCGGCAAATCCGGTTATTGGCGTGCGCTTTGGCCATGCCGTGGGCATCGCTTATGAGTGGCCATGTGCGAGGGCCCTGAAAGCCTCGTTGGTGTTGGTCATCTTTGAGATCTCGGCGCTGAGATAGGACGGCACTTCGCTTTCTAGGCGGGCGTTTGAGTATCTTCTTGATGCGGGCGAGTTCACGCTCCCTGCCGAAGTCCCACTTACTCGGTTCCTTCCGACTCGGTTCTGCCCGAGTAAGGTTGAATAGCGAATCGAAATTGTTATGTCCGCACGGCGATGACGAACATGGTTTTCATAATGACAGATATAGTTGACATTGACTAATGGATGCAATATATTTCCGTCATGTTGCAACGGATATCTGTCCATTACTATGAAAGGAACTCCATGCCGGGCAAAAAGAACCTCCGCATGAAGGCGGCGCGCGCGGCGGCTGGCCTTTCGCAAGCCGATTTAGCCCAAGCCGTGGGCGTTACGCGCCAGACCATCGGCCTGATTGAGGCGGGCGGTTACAACCCCACGCTCAATTTGTGCGTGGCAATCTGTAAAGCGCTACGCGTTACGTTGAACGACTTGTTTTGGGAAGACGAGAGCGACGTCGGCCCTGACGCTCTTTAGGAGTTCGCTATGAAATTTGAAGATTTAAAACTCGTGCAAAAGTGGCGTGAATATGCCGGCCCAAAGGATGAGCGCCTGGAGGCCGAGAGCGCGAAGATCTACAAGATTGGTTTCGTGCTGCTTTCGTTTGGCATGTTGATGATCTTTTTCTATCAGTTTATAGCTCGACAGGTTGCGTGGGTTCACAGCGACGCCAGTGAAATGCCGCATGGCTTTGCAACGCCGTTCGAGGCAGCCATGTATTTGTGGCTCGTTCTTGTGATGTTGATTTGCGCAGGACTGCAAACGCGGAAGGGCTATGTCGACACCAATCGTTTTGGGCAAACCGAGCATCTTCCTGTTGGATATTTCCTGCTTATCAGCGGTCTTAGCGGCGCCGCGTTCGCGCTTGTTATTGCCGCAATGCGCTGTATCGCTGAGGCGCAGATCGTACCGCTCGAAAGCGTCTTTTGGTTGGCGAATCTGGCCACGGGCGTGTTCTGCGGTGCGACGATTTTCGCGGCCACGTTTGCTGCCCTGTGCGCAACGTTTTTCACGGCGAAAAGACGCCGTGCCAAGCTCGAGGCAGAACTCGACTCCTCAGACGACATTTAATGCGTAATGGGCCGGCTCTGGGTATCCAGAACCAGCCCATTCTGATGTTCGATGAGCCGAGTCGGTGTCTCTCACAAAAGTAACTAGGAGCTAGCGAGGCTCATCCGAATTGGCCTCATTGGCGGTGTCGGTTTCGAGCGCCGTGCGGCGGGCGCTGTAGGCGACGAGGCCGGCGCCTGCTGCGGCGAGTGCTGCGGCGGCTGCCGTAAGGGGAGCGTTGACATCGCCCGTGCCCGCAAGCGCGCCCGCTTTTCCGGAGCGCTTGTTATTGCCGTGATTCTTGCCGCTGCCAGATCCACTGCCGCCTCCGGAGCTGCTTCCGCCGGAGCCACCTCCACTCGTGCCGCCATCGCCGTCGACCGTCATCGGGGCGTCGTGAAGTTCTGTCGTATCCGCGCTGTCGCATACGCCGACCTGAACTTCTGAGCGTTCGCATGCCGCGTCGGGCACATGAAGCTCGTGCAGTACGGCACCCAGCGCCGAGTTTGCGCCCGGTCGAATTTCCTCGAGCGTTACGGGATCGAGCGCCACCAGATTACGCGCCTTCGCATACAGCGTTACGCGTTTGCCCACTTCGTCGCTCCAACTCTCGGGGATGGCAAAGCTCATGCGGAACTGTGCCGTGCAACCCGGTGCCAGCACGGCGTTGCCGTTGTCGGCTGCCAGCGGGTGCGTAGTGAAGCGCTCGCCCAGCGTCTCGAGCGCGTACTTCACGTGTGCCACGTCGTTGTCCGAAGCGTCCTCGGCAAGCTCCGGATCGTAGATCGATGCCATGCGTGCGTTCGCTCCGAACCCGATGGATGCGCTGGAGAACGGCTGGCTGGAGCCCTCTCGGTACAGATCGATCGTGCCGGCGGTCAGCAAGGTGTTGCCGTCGTTTCGCACCGTGACCATGAAGGATTCGCCTGCTGCCCCGGGCACCACCGCGCCCGAGGTAACGACCGCGCCCGTCGGAGTGGCACACGCCACCAAGGGCACTTCGATGCCGTGCAGCTCCGCCTCGCTCTTCTCCGCGCTCACAATGTGCGTGGCGAGCGCGGAGAGCATGCCTCCCGACGCCAAAAATGTCGTTATCTGATCGACGGGATGGTCCAGCTCGCACATCACGAACGGCTCCGTGAAAAGATCGCCTGCCAAGGTGCTGGCGAAGATGCGGAAGTGCTTGCCCATCACTGCTACCGGGTTGCCTTCTTCGTCGTAGGTTTGTCCCACCTTGCCATCGGTGTTCTCTACATAGAGCACGCACCTGCCGTTGTTGCTTACGCTAAACGATGCCGGGCCAAAGCCTGCGGCACCCACAGGCTGCGTTGCAAATGCAGATGCGCCTCGCGTCCAAGTAATATGCTGCAGCTGTTCGTCGACGGTTGCCAAAAAGCCCGAATGTTGTGGCCACGGCATCGCACGGGGTACCGTGGCGTCTGGTGACATAACGCCCCAGCCCGCAATGGACTGGCCGATCACGGCGTACGATGCGCAGCCGCAACCGTCTGCAGTTTCGTATGCAACGGGCACCACCATTTTGCCGTTGATATTCTCGGGCTCGCCCAGCTCGATACTCGACGGTGCTTGCGGAAAGCGGAGAACTTGGCGGAACGTCAGGCTGTCGCCCGAAACGTCCGACCACAGGGTAAAGCACTCCAGCGCAACCTCAGCCTCGCTGCCGAGCGCCTTTTCTGCGGTGGTTCCGCGGCGGTGGAGGTAGGCGCCCGACAGGCGCCCGTCGACCAGCGTCTTGCCCACCGTGATACGCGGACACTGCAGGCAATGGTAACCGTCCTCCTGCAGGCGGCCGCGCGAGATGCTGCGCCATGACGTATGCGACACCACGCGGATCTCGTCATTACTTATGCGCAGGCGCACGACGGACAGTATGCCGGATGTGCTTGCCGTATCGAAAAGGGTGTTGTCGCCGTCGGGGCGCTCGCCCGAGACCAGCAGCACGTAAGCGTCCTGGTTTCCTCTTCCGTCCGTATATTCCACTACGTCGAAGTCGTAATCGAATGTGCCGTCGCGCTCCACGTCGCCCTCGCCAAAGCCCAGGGGGAAGTCCACGGGCATGGGGGCAGACCACGTGCCGTTTGCCTTTGTGTGCACCACTAGGCGCGAGCGGCCATTGTCGCCGTAGCGCACCGAGGCGATACGGAACAGGCATTCTACGCCGGCAATCATTGCCAGCTTCATGTGAGCTTCGCTGAGCACGCCAGCAAACAGCACGTTGTCGCTCGAGGGTTTTATGCCGCCACGCTCGTCCTCCGATACACCAGCAGAATTGGCGTTGGGGTCCGCAACGGCGTTCGTCGCCTGCCCGATATAGGCGTACTCATACATCGGCGCGGCATTTTCGCCGTTCCCTATCAGTGCATGGACGAAATGCTCAATCTGTCCCGTGTCGTCGCTTTCTGTATCCGCCTCGAGCTCAATGCGCGTGACCGCTTGATCCCAATCGCGCACGACAGGCACGGCGTTTACGGCAGTGGCCTTAACCTCGGCGCGTGCGAGCAGCTCGGCGTTGGTGACGATGGTGGCCGATGCGATAAATTGCGGCACGCCGCCTGCCTCGATGTTGCCGGGCGTGCCGAAGCGGGCATCCAGCGTGTAAGGCGCATCTCCGCCCAATGCGAGCTCAGAGCGCTGGAGCACATACTGGTTGCCATTGTTCACCGACATATTCCACGAATCGAGGAGTGTGGGCCACGACCCCGACCAAGCCTTGGCGGTCCACTTGAACATCACGAACTGGAGTATCACATCGACATCGACGTCTGCACCCACGCGCAGTCGCGGAAGCTGGTGTCCATCTGCCTTCTCGTACCCAATGAACAGCGTGAGGGATGCGGCGCCGCGCACGGCAGACGAAGCGACGCCTGCAACGCCGGCGCCAAAGGTGACGGCAAGCCCGATCTGGATGGTGAACGAGCCCGAGGTGTTTGAATAGTCGAGCGAAATGTTTTTAAAAAACGCCGCGCCGCTGCCGTGCGTGTGGGCACCCACGGCGAGCGCCAGCTTCGCCAGCACCCAGGGGTTGACGTTCAGGAAAAACGGCACCGGTCCTAGGGTAAACTGCTCGGTCCAATTGAGGTCGGTTCTTACTTGAAAGAGTGCCTTAATATTGCCGTATGCGGGGTCGTTGTTGTCGCCCCAGGTTTTGCCCACCCAATCATAGGCGAGCGAGCCGTACAGCTGTGTGGCGATATCCATCGTGAACAGCGGCGTGCAACGGTGGCGAAGGAGCTTAGTGTTTCTTGGATCGGTGCCCGAACCGGCACTCATACTCTTGTACTGATTCCACTTCCCCTCCATCTCGTCGAGGTAGCGGCTTGCCTGCTTGGCGCCCGACTCGCGCGGTGACTTCTTCCAGTACTCCGGATCCGGATTGCCCGAATCGTTCATGTAGCCGACCGGTTTGTATCCTCCGCCAAACAGCACGTATCCGGCAAACGAGAAATCGAACAAAATGGGGAACGAGGGCATCCAGCAGGTGAACTTGTTGCCGCCGATGCCGGGAAACGCCGCTGGGAAATCAAACGGAGTGACCTCTTGGTCCATGGTGGTGGGGACGATAGTGGTCGAGCCCGATTCCGCCTTTGCCGCCGGCGCGGTGACAACGGCCATGGGGGAGGAGAGCGTGTAGGTTTTGCCCTGATAGTCGAGCACAAAGCGCAGCTTGCACCCTTCCTCCAGAAGGACCGAAGCTGCATCGAGGAACTTGTCTTCGAGCGTGAACGTCGCCAGATTATCTGCGCCCGATGCGCTGGCCTTGACTTGACCAATCTGCGTGACGGTTTCGGATGAGCTACCCGCAGCGGGCATTACCTTGTTGATGTGCAGCGTTGCCTGTCCACCCCGTGGCAGATGCGCCTGCACGGTAAAGGCGTGCGTGTCGGGTTGGTCGTTTCCGGCGTCGTCCTTCGGCAGTGCCATAAACGTGGCGTCGGCGTACTGGATGTCCCATTCGTCGAATGTGAGCTGGCGGAAGTACGGCTCGCCGTCGGAAAGCGGACGCGTGGGCGCGGTTATGGCGGTGCCGCCCTGGATACGCGCAAGGGGAATCTCGACATCACGGTAGCCCGCCACGCTAATGGAGATGCCGCCGTTAAAGTCGTATGCGTCGAGAAGCGTTGCCTCGTCCACGTAGCCTTCCGAAAGCGGTGCGACCTCAAAGATGGCCGTGCCTTCGTCATCGGTCGTGGCGGTGAGCTGCTTGCCTGCGGCATAGCGCGATGTGAGCGTGACCTGGGCACCCGTGATGGGCGTATTCTTGTTGGCGACGTCGACCACGACCACACCGAACATGGTGCGCGAGAGAACGAGCACCCTGAAGGGGTCTTTTTCGTCGGCTTAGGCTTCGGTGGGCGCGAACGGCAATATGAAGGCGTTTGCGCTTCCCGGCGCGCGCGGCAACATAATGCTCGCCAGCGAGGACGCTCCGGCAACGAGTAGCGAACGGCGATCAAGCATTTTGGGCTCCCATCCCGCAGATATCGGTGGAAATAATCCAATTTTGCGAGAAGGTGCCCCGTGGTGGTAGTGCCGTTCAAGGGTCAAAATGTCCAAATTGATCGAGCGAAGCGCCGGGTTCCGGAACGCGTTCGATGCGCTTGGCAGCCCGGTTGTTAACGCAACATATGCGCGACCAGCTCGGCGCGTGTGCCGATACCAAGCTTTGCGTATACGCCGGATAGGCGGTTTTTGACGGTGCCCGGCGATACTCCCATATGGCGTGCGATTTCGGCGTTGGTCCACCCACGACAGGCGAGCATGGCCATGGTGAATTCCGTGGTCGTTAGATCGTCGGCCACGTCCTCGCCCGAATCAGGGTTGTGGATGCGCCGCCAGCCGTAGCTGAAGCGGTACGTGATCTCGATGATGCGCGCGAAGTCGTCTGGGTATTGCGTTTTTAGGCACGCCTCGATGAGCCCCTGTAAAAGGCCGTGGTGCTCGCCAATGAGCTCGATAAGGCCGTCGGGGCGCGCAATGCCCCAAGCGGCTCCGAAGTGTGCCTTTGCGGCGTCGATGTCCTTGAGGCTCATGCATGCCATGGAGGCTGCCAGGTGCAGGAACAGTTCCGAGATCGGATAACTTCCCTGTTTCATAATCAGGGCGTTTTCCGCCATGCCCAGGCTGCGGCCGTATTCGCCGCGCAGATACAAGGCGTGCGCCATCACGTAGCTGGCGAACAGGCGCAGGCCTTCGGGCAGATGCGCCGCAAGTGGATAAAACTCTTCGGCGGAATACGGGGAAGGCAAGTGCAGCAGGACGCTTGCGGCCGAGGCGAACAGGATATGCGTGGCGTGGATAGCGGATGATTCCTCGTCGGCCGGCGTATCGAGGATGCCAGCAAGGCACCGGCGGGCGTCGGCGATACGGTTGAGCGACAGACTGGCGTATCCGCAGATAAAGCATGCGGAATAGCGCAGTGCGGGATCGGTGGCGTCAAGATGGGGGCGCGCCGTCTTGGCAGCGAGGGCGGCCTGTCCGCGAAAGTACAGCGCTTCTGCCGTGGCAATGGCGCGCGAATTGGGGTCGGAAATGCCTGCAACCGCAGCGTCAATCTGCCCCGGCACAAAGGCGGTGCACATCAACGGCATGGGAACGCATGGGTAGCCATCGCAGTCCATCTTCCATCTCCCAACAGCTGGCAACAATAGCAGCAATTGTACTCCTGTTGCTCGGGACCCCTTTCGTTTTACTGTTCGGTTAACGCTGCGGATCGTTTTGGAAGGCTTACGAGCATGGTGGTCCCGTTCTCGGAACTTGCTTCGACCTCTACCGTGCCACCGTGAAGTGCTGCAATCTCCCAAACAAGCGCTAGCCCGAGCCCTGCGCCGCCGTATGCCCTGCTGCGGGATTTGTCTAGACGAAAGAACGGCTGGAAGATGCTTTCTCGGTACTGCTTGGGTATTCCCGGTCCCTGGTCCTCGACTCGCAGGAACACGTGGCTGTCGTTGTCGCAGATGGAGACGTTGACAGTCGAGCCGGGGCGGCTGTAACGGATGGCGTTTTCGACCAGGTTAAACACCAACCGATAGAGGAGCGTGTCGCTCCCGATTACTAAAGCGTCTTCAGCACAATTGAGGGCTATGCCCTTATTTTCGGCAAGTGGCGCAAGGTCGGTGAGGACCTCTTCGGACAAGGGACCAAGTTCCACATCGTCCTCGCAAGGAACGCTGCGCAGCTCACTCATCTCGAGCAATACCTTGGCCATTCGAGACATGCGCTCGGTTTGTTCTTGTAGCAGGCCGAGCAGCTCGGCCGTTTCGGGTTGCAAACCGGGGTGCTCGGAGATGAAAAGTTCAATCTGTGCTTGCATAAGGGCGAGCGGGGTGCGCAGCTCGTGTGCGGCGTTGCCGGTAAACTGACGCTGTGCAGAGAACCCTTCGCCAAGACGGGCGATCATGTCGTTGAAAGAGGCACTGCATCGTTTTAGCTCGGTGGGCACATCTTCATTGAGTCTGATTTCGCTTAGGTTGTCAGGCTGCACACGCTCAACCTGGGCTGCAAAAGCCCGTAGCGGTTTGAGTGCACGGCCGCTCGCAAAGTATGCTAGCGCGCCGCCAAGGAGTGTGACTCCAGCCGTGATGTACCAGGTTGTCGTGCCAAAAGACTCCTGTGCGTCGTTTACGACGATCGTGACCTTGTCATCGGGGGTCGCTTTCGTTGGGTCGAACGCCTGGGGCGAATCTTCGCCGGTTGCGTTAAAGGCCAAGATGTTACTGCCGATGGCATCCATGTAGCGCATGCCCGTATAGCCGACCAGGCAGTTCGTCAGCACGCATGCCGCACACGTCAGCAGTGCCGTCATAATCGTTATGCGCCATTGCAGGGAAAGCCTTTTCATTCGCTATCCTCCATAACGTAGCCCTCTCCAATCCGATTGCGAATCGGGTCGTATCCCAAAGCGATGCGTAGCTTTTTGCGGAGTGACGAGATGTGAACGCGGATTGCGTTGCTAAAGCTGTTCACGCTGCTATCCCAAACGTGCTCGATAAGCTCCTCTTGGCTTACCGGACGCCCCTGATTAAGCATCAGGTATTCCAAGATTCCCGTTTCCTTGCGCGTAAGAGATAAAGCCTCGCTGTCCACGGAGGCGATGCGCGCCTTGGTGTCAAAGCGGAGCTTTCCGCAGGTTAAAACTATGTCGCTTTGTGTAAAGCGTCTGAGGGTAAGGCTGCGGATCCTTGCCGCAAGCTCGTCCAGATGAAACGGCTTGGTGAGGTAATCGTTGGCGCCGGCATCGAGTCCGGAGACTTTGTCGGATACTTCGCCACGTGCGGACAGAATCAGTACCTTAGTCTCGCAGTCGGGTTTCCTAAGTTCCCTGAGTACGGTCATGCCGTCGATGCGGGGAAGGTTGAGGTCGAGTACCACAAGGTCGAAGGCCTCAACGTCCAGTAGGTCGAGCGCCTCCTGTCCGTCGTGACAGCAGTCGACACTGTACGCCAAGTTTCGCAAGCTGCGCGCGATTGCGTCACACAGCGTCCGCTCGTCCTCGACGATCAAAATACGCATAACAGTCTCCTTGCACATTTCAAATCGCGCTTAACACGGATTTTATAGCCGATATGGTCCAATGGTCGCGTAACGAAAGGAGTGGTCAGGTTGTTCAAAGCGGTAAAACCCGTGGTACAGGTCGCTTTGTTGATCGTCGGAATTGCCATGGTGTGCTTTGGCGTTATGCGTGGCGAGGCGGATGCCGTGCTGGCCAAAGCGATTAGGCTGTGCTTGGAGTGTATCGGAATTGGATAAAAGAGAAAACACTGCGTCGCATGTTTTGGCTCGATTTCGCGGATTCATTCAGGCGGCGGCGACGCTCGTCACCAACATTCACCTGCCGAACTTTGCCAAAGGCGGCATCTATCAGGGCGCGGGAAAAACAGTCTGCGTGCCCGGGCTTAATTGCTATTCGTGCCCCGCGGCATCGGGTGCGTGCCCCATTGGGTCGTTCCAGTCGGTGGTAGGTTCATCCAAGTTCAACTTTTCGTATTACGTCACCGGAACGCTCATTCTGATCGGCGTGCTACTGGGGCGCTTTGTGTGCGGTTTTTTGTGCCCGTTTGGCTGGCTGCAGGAGCTGCTTCACAAGATTCCCGGCAAAAAGTTCTCCACGAAAAGGCTCAAGGCGCTTACGTATATCAAATACTTCGTGCTGCTGTTTGCTGTGGTATTGCTGCCTGTGCTGGTGGTCAACGACCTGGGGATGGGAGATCCGTTCTTTTGCAAATACGTCTGTCCGCAGGGTGTGCTCGAGGGCGCCATTCCGCTGGCCATTGCCAACGCCGGCATTCGATCTGCGCTGGGGCAGCTCTTTACCTGGAAACTTGCCGTTCTCATTGCCGTGGTAGTGCTGAGCGTTTTGTTCTATCGCCCCTTCTGCAAATGGATTTGTCCACTCGGCGCATTCTATGCGCTCATGAATAAGGTATCCCTGCTGGGAATCCGGGTCGATGCATGCAAATGCGTCTCGTGCGGCAAGTGCTCAAAGGTTTGTCAGATGGACGTTGATGTGGTCCGCGCGCCCAATCATGCCGAATGCATCCGGTGCGGAAAGTGCATCGGGGCCTGTCCCGTCGATGCCATCAGCTATCGCTATGGCCTGGATGTGTCGGCGGAAAAGCTTCCCTTGACCGCTGATAAAAAGTAAACAAGCTTCGACAAAACGGAGGAATGACTATGAAGCTTTCTAAGATTGCGGCCCTGTTTATGGTGCCGGTATTGGCCTTGTGTCTTGTGGCATGTTCGGCGCCCGGTGGCAATGCGAGCGAATCTGCGAGCTCTGATCCTAAGATCGCAGAACTCACTGCGCAGAAGCCGGCCAATGCCGACGAGGCCGCCGAGCTGTATGCGAAGCTCATGCAGAAGGAGAACGAGATCTTTTCGAGTGATAACGCGCTGTGGGAAAAGGTATTCAATGCGGCAAATAAAGACTCGGCAATGATTGAGGACGGCAGCAATTACGGCGATTTCCTGCTCAAGACCATCGACGGCGCCAAGGATGAGTTTACGGCGGATGAGCTTAAGACGCTCAAGGCTGGTGCGCAGCAGATCAAGGAGATCGAGGACAAGCTCGAGAGCTTGGAGAAGGAGTTCCCCGGCTGTGGAAGCACGCCGAGTGCAGGCGAGAGCGTCGACGCTTCGACCGCTGGCATGACGGCTGGTGCCAATGCTTCGAGCGAGGCGACGAAGTTCCCCAGCTTTACGGGCAAGGACCTGGATGGCAACGACGTGAACAGCGACGAGCTGTTCTCTAAGAACAAGGTCACCGTCATGAACTTCTGGTTCACTACTTGCAAGCCGTGCGTGGGCGAGCTGGGCGATCTTGAGAAGCTGAATCAGGAGCTTGCCGAGAAGGGCGGCCAGGTCGTGGGCGTCAATTCCTTTACGCTCGATGGCAACAAGGGCGAGATCGCAGATGCCAAGGACGTGCTGAGCAAGAAGGGCGTGACATATAAGAACATCTGGTTCAAGTCGGATAGCGAGGCCGGTAAGTTCACGTCAAATTTGTTCTCGTTCCC
>URFU01000014.1 GCA_900547125.1 uncultured Collinsella sp. | reverse complement strand
CCTTCTGGGCCATGGCGACCACCCCTTCGACTCGAATTCTTGACGGCCTGAACAATCGTCAATATCGGTCGGAGGGGCGGCTTTGTAAAGCCGTTTGTCTCCACCCGCGTAGCGGGTGGTTTAAAGCTGGCCGCTGCGCGGCCAGCAGACTAAAGTCTTGAAAGCACAAAAGGAGCTGTTCCCATGGGGACGGCTCCTTTTTCTATCGTGACCTGCGCGACCGGATGAGTGGTCGGTTCGTGTCCGTTGACGGTAAAGACGTTATCAAGACTCAATTAGCCCCGTCGCGCGGTTACAATGCAACAAGGCATCTATATGGCATTCGATGTATAAAGGAGAAGGGTAATGCCGATTAATGATCCCGAGAAGTCGGAGAATATGCGCAAGTCCATCCGCGTGTATTCCGGTTCCTCCAACCGTCCCCTCGCTCAGAAGATCGCTGAGTACCTTGGGGTCGAGCTTTCGGGCCTTACGCTAAAGCAGTTCGCCAATGGTGAGATTTACGCCCGCTACGACGAGACCGTCCGCGGCGCCGACGTCTTCCTGATTCAGTCCGTGGCCGGCGGCAACGTCAACGACATGCTCATGGAGCTGCTCATCGCCACCGACGCCGCCAAGCGCGCATCCGCCCGCTCCATCACCGCCGTTATCACCCACTACGGCTATGCCCGCCAGGACCGCAAGGCCGGCCCGCGCGAGCCCATCACCGCCCGCCTCGTCGCCAACCTGCTCGAGCGCGCCGGCGTCGACCGCATCATCACCCTCGACCTGCACCAGGGTCAGATCCAGGGCTTCTTTGATATCCCGGTCAACCACCTGTCCGCACTGCCGCTGTTTGGCCAGTACTACAACGCCATGAACTTCGACACCGACAACCTGGTCGTCGTCTCCCCCGACGTGGGTCGTGCCAAGGCCGCCAAGAAGCTGTCCGACATGCTCGGCTGCGACCTGGCCATCGCCCACAAGGGCCGTCCGCGCCACAACGCCGCCGAGGTCATGGGCATCATCGGTGACATCAAGGGCAAGACCTGCGTCATCAATGACGACATGATCGACACCGCTGGCACCCTGTGCGCCAACGTCAAGGAGCTCAAGGCCATGGGCGCTGGCGACATCTACGTCTGCGCCACCCACGGCATCTTCTCCGGTCCGGCCATCGAGCGCCTGAACGACGCCCCGATCGTCGAGTGCGTCGTCACCGACGCCATCCCCGTCGAGGTCGGCGGCAAGATTAAGACCATCTCGGTCGCCGAGGAGTTCGCTCAGGCCATCTCCGCCGTTTACCACGAGGAGCCCGTCTCCACGCTCGTCGGCGGCGACTTCGCGCTGTAGTCGCAGCGTCCTTGCAACCCGGCGCTTCGCCGGCGGAACAGATGTAACCCCCGCGCTCCCCCTTGCTTCGCTATGGTCGCGCGGGGGTTTCTTCTGTTCCGACGGCTTGCTCTGCCGCGGCCGTGCTTTTGTCTGGTGGGATTTCGCTGAAACGAAGTCTCGCCTTCGGCGGGCGTGGTAGCCTTTGTCGTTGATTGAACTATTTGTGTAACGAAGGGACAAATATGGCAGCTGCACAGCCGCTTAAGATTCGCATGGTTGCCGGGCTTGGCAACCCTGGCGATGAGTATGCCGAGACCCGCCACAACGCCGGTTTTAAGGCGATCGACGAGCTGGCCCGTCAGGCCGGCGTCACGTACTGGAAAAACCAAGCAGGCGCCGAGGTCGCGCTCATCAACATCAACGATCCCGAGGAAGAGGGCGGCAAGCGCCAGATTGTGCTGGTCAAGCCGCAGTCGTACATGAACACCTCGGGCGGGCCCATCTCCAAGCTCTGCCGCGAGTACAAGATCAAGGCCGAGGAGCTGCTCGTCATCCACGACGAGCTCGATATTCCCGCCGGCGACGTGCGTGTTAAGGTGGGCGGAGGCCATGCCGGTCACAACGGCCTGCGCTCCATCATCGACAAGATGGGCAGCCGCGACTTCAGCCGCATCCGCACCGGCATCGGCAACCCTCCCGGCAAGATGGCCGTCGCCGACTACGTGCTCAAGCAGCTGCGCGCCCGCGAAGCCGAGGATTTCCAGGACACCTGCGCCCGCGCCGCAGATGCCGCCGGTCTGGCCATCGTCCACGGCGTAATCTACGCCCGCGATCACGTAAACGGCGCCGCTTCCGCCAACGGCAAGCACTAAAACCTACCATTTAGAGATGTTTATTTTGGCAGGTTTCATCTGCGGAAACGCCGCGGCGGCTGCGTCGCAATAAACCCTGTGCCGCTATACATATGCAACGCTCCAAAGGGGGCCGGCCTCACCGAAGCGCGAGGCCGGCCCCCTTTGCCGTTTTGCCTGATAAAACCTGCCAAAATAAACCTCTCCCCCTTTGGCAGGTCGAAGTGGATAAACCCTGCTCCCAACCGCCGAAGACACACGTAAGTGACATGTCCATGAGGGTATAATTTGCACCGTATGTCTGCACAACGCCTGTGCGCGTACGGTTTTATTCGGGCTACCGTCCATTTCCGTGGAGGCACGGTTCGGCGGCCCTAACAAGAGAGGGGTTCTATGTATAAGATCCTGGAGAAGACGCAGTTCTCGGAGAAGGTGTTCAAGTTCCGCATCGAGGCGCCCGCAATCGCCAAGCATGCGCACGCTGGACAGTTCCTCATGGTTCGCGCCAATGAGACGGGCGAGCGTGTCCCGTTTACCCTGGCCGGCTGGAACGGTGACGAGGGCTGGGTCGAGTTCATCTTCATGGTGATCGGCAAGACCACCGAGATGCTTTCCACCTACGAGGCCGGCGAGTCGCTGCGCGACGTCGTGGGCCCGCTGGGCGTTCCCACCGAGATGGCTGAGGGCCCCTGCGCCGTCATTGGCGGCGGCGTCGGCCTGGCAATTGCCTTCCCGGTCGCCAAGCACCTGGTCGAGACCGGTCACGAGGTGCACGCCATCATGGGCGCCCGCACCAAGGACCTCCTGCTCATGGAGGATCAGTTCCGCGAGCTCCTCGACGAGGACCACATTCACATCACCACTGACGACGGTTCCTACGGCGAGCAGGGCGTTGTCACCGCTCCGCTGGAGCGTCTGCTGCAGGACAAGGCCGTGAGCCAGGTCTTCTGCGTCGGCCCCGTTCCGATGATGAAGTTCTCGACCCTCACCGCCCAGAAATACGACACCCCCATCACCGCGTCCCTCAACCCCATCATGGTTGACGGCACCGGTATGTGCGGCTGCTGCCGCGTCGAGGTGGGCGGCGTGACCAAGTTCGCTTGCGTCGACGGCCCCGACTTCGATGCCACCCTGGTCGACTGGGATGACCTTCGTGCCCGCCAGGCCGCTTACCGTTCCGAAGAGGGCGAGTCCCTCAAGGCCTATGAGGAAAAGAGCTGCGCATGCCACTAGTTAACGGTCGTTTCGTTGCCGATATGAAGTCGCCCCGCACCCCCGATAACGAGGAGCCGGCTGCCGAGCGCGCCTGCGACTTCCGCCCCGTCGACAAGGGCTTCACCGAGGAGATGGCGCTGGCCGAGGCCGAGCGCTGCCTCAACTGCAAGAAGCCGTTCTGTGTTGAGGGCTGCCCCGTCAACATCAACATCCCCCGCTTTATCGAGCAGATCCGCGCGAAGGACTTCGGCGGCGCCCTCGATACCATCCGCGAGGACTCCATGCTTCCCGCCATCTGCGGTCGCGTCTGCCCGCAGGAGAACCAGTGCGAGGGCAAGTGCATCCGTGGTAAGAAGTCCGAGCCCGTGGCCATCGGCCAGCTCGAGCGCTTCCTGGGTGACCGCCCCGAGCTCGCCTCCACGCCCAAGATGGCTCCCAAGAACGGCAAGAAGGTCGCCGTCGTCGGCTCCGGCCCGTCCGGCATCACCTGCGCCGGCGAGCTCGCCCGTAACGGCTTTGACGTTACCGTCTTCGAGGCCTTCTTTACCGGCGGCGGCGTGCTGGTCTACGGCATCCCCGAGTTCCGTCTGCCCAAGGCAGTCGTCAAGCGTGAGATTGACGGCCTGGAGGACATGGGCGTCAAGTTTGAGTACAACTCCGTCGTGGGCAACATGGCCACGGCCGAGGAGCTGTTCGAGCAGGGCTTCGACGCCATCTACGTGGCGACCGGCGCTGGCCTGCCCAAGTTCCTCAACGTCCCCGGCGAGAACCTGCCCAACGTCTTCTTCGCCAACGAGTACCTCACCCGCGTGAACCTGATGAAGGCCAACAAGTTCCCCGAGTACGACACCCCCACCAAGCACGGCAAGAACGTCGTCGTCTTTGGTGGCGGCAACGTGGCTATGGACGCCGTCCGTACCGCCAAGCGTCTGGGCGCCGAGCACGCCATCATCGCCTACCGTCGTACCGAGGACGAGATGCCCTGCCGTCGCGCCGAGCTGCACCATGCCAAGGCCGAGGGCGTCGAGGTTCTGCCGCTCGTCTCCCCGCTCGAGTTTGTCGCCGGCGAGGACGGCTCCGTGTGTGCCGTCAAGGTCCAGAAGATGGAGCTCGGCGAGCCCGACGAGTCCGGTCGCCGTCGTCCGGTGCCCATCGAGGGCGCCATCGAGGAGATCCCCTGCGATGTCGCGATCTCGGCTATCGGCACCAACGCCAACCCCTTCGCAAAGAAGATCGGCGGCAAGATGGAGCTCAACAAGTGGGGCTACATCGTCGCCGACGAGGAGACCGGCCAGACCACCGATCCCCGCATCTGGGCCGGCGGCGACATCGTCACCGGTGCCGCTACGGTCATTCTGGCGATGGGCGCCGGCAAGAAGGCCGCCGCTTCGATCACCAAGAGCCTGCTGGGCGAGTAATCACCTGCAGCGCTAGCCACCAAACGGCAAAGTCCCCGTCGAGCACGCGCCCGGCGGGGACTTTTTTTCTATGCCGGTCGACCGACCACCACAAAGGGGACAGGCACCTTTGTGGTGGTTTGGGACTTGCCCGGTCGTTTTGTCTCAATCTGTAACACCTGGAGCCCGTTGAGCCTTGTAGTTGTTACAGATCGAGACATTGTGCGAACATCCGCCTGTTCATCTCAATCTGTAACAGTTAGAGCCCAAATTCCTCGCTACGTGTTACAGATCGAGACGTTAGGTTGGCGGCCGAACAGTTCGTCTCAATCTGTAACATCTAGAGCCGTTTTGGACAGTTTGGTGTTACAGATTGAGATTTTGCTAAAGCCGAGGATGGGCGCCGCCACCAAAACCTAATGCTTGCGACGCTTGGTCGCGGCGATGCCGGCCGCGGCAACGGTTGCGCCGGCGATGCCCAAGGCGGCGACCGTCATCGCGACGGAGTCACCCGTGCTGGCGAGCTCCGTGCCGCCGGACTTCTTGCCGTTCTCGCCCTTACCCTTGGACTTGTCCGTCGTCACCGTGGTCGTCGTCGAAGTCGAACTGCCCGCAGGGATCCCGGCGCCACCAGAGCCATCCGTACCGCCGCCCTGCTCGCCGTCGCCAGGAGTCGGGTCCGGCTCGGGCGTCGGCTCAGGCGCCGGCTCATCGGTCACCGTAATCGTAATGTTCAGACGCTCGGAATACTCACTGTACGACATGCCAGGGCGCTGTGCCGCAATGCGCACATACATGTTGCTATCGAGCGCAATAGGCTCGGTGTACTTTACGCGGCCTTCGTCACGGCAGGGGCAGGTGTCGTTGGTGGTGTACCAAATCGTCGTGCCATCCTCGGCAGAAAGCTCCAGCTTCGTGCCCTTGGGCACCGTAATGTAGTTCTCCTTGGGCGACCATGCACCAAACGTCGTCGCACCAATCGTCGCCACCGGTCGTGCCGGTCGCACTGCCTCGGCAGACACGCGAACGTCGACCTGCTTGGACAGCGCCGTGCCGTCCACCGCCGCCGTCAACGTCGTCAAACCGGGCAGAGCACCATGCAGCACAAACGTCGCCGCGCCGTCCTCGCCCGTCACGGCCTGGATGGCATCGACAGAGCAGATAGCCGAGGACTCCAGCCCAACACTAACCTTTGCGCCCGCAAACGGCTTGCCCGCCTTATCGGTCACGTGCGCCACCAGCTCAAAGTCACCGCCATCAAGCATGGTCACGGCCTGCTCCACGTTGAGCTTGAGCTTGTCGGCACGAACGCCCACGACAAGCTCGCCACTTGCCCAGCGCGCCATGGCCGTGCCGGCGTAGTTGCGAGCACCGTCGAGCTCAAACGCCACCGTTGAGCCCGCCTCACACGCATCGGCATAGCGAATACGCAGCACGCGCGACAGCGGCTTGCCATTGGGATCGTCCTGCTTGTCGAGCCACGTATACGTCACGTCGCCCAAGCCCTGCGCACACAATGCGGCCAGGGTATCGTCACTCGCATCCATATACTGTGCAAACTCAACCTCGACGCAATCGGTATAGGCATGGGCCGAAGCCACCTCGGGCGCCGCCGTCGACACCAAGCCAATGTTCACCTCAGTCTGAATCGGCGGCACGCGCAGCCAAGCCGAACGCGCCTCCTCATACCCGTCCTTGGTCACGCGCACCTGATACCAGCCGGTCGGCGTATTCCAGTTGTACGCACCGTCCGCACCCGTTGCAAGCGGATTGTCCTGCTCATACTCCTCGGCATCCCAACGCACTGCATTGGTACCGGCCGCATCGTCGGCGCTCCACAGCTCAACCGTCGCGCCTTCAACCGTATTGGACAGCAGACCCTCGTACACCACGCCCGCAGGGTCGGGTGCAGCCTTGGCGGCCACATTGCGATAACGCGCCTCGAAAATTGACTGCATCTTCTCGTCCGAGATCAAGCCGTCCTTGTTGGCCTTGTAGACCTCGGCATCGGTCAGCTCGCCCCAGTTGACCGTAATACGATTCTGGCACGCGCGCTCCACCTGCTCGCAGGCAACATCGTAGGCGCATTCGGCATTGGTCAGCTTAATCGCGCGCTCCGAACCTACGCTGGTCGAAGCCGCGTCATAGGCAGCGCCCACCACGGTACCCGCCGAACCGGCCGTCAGCACGCCGGCGATTGTCATAATGGAGCCCACCGCCACATCGGTGCTGTCGTGGCAGAGCTGGCGATACAGCAGATCCTCAAACGCACGCGCCTTCTCCATGGCGTCACGCAGCGCGTAAATGCACTTCCAGTCGTCCTCGGTCTTCTCGGGCTTGGCAAGCAAGCGCGTATGCTGAAGCTCATAGCCCTCGCGCTCGCCCTTCACCTTCTGCATACGGACGTTCACGTTCTCCCAGTTCTTGCTGGCATCGTTCACGCCGTAAATGCCGGTAAAGATGCCGATGCCCTGGGTCGCCGCGGGAAACGCCTGGCCGGCCGCCTTCCACGCATCGGTCTTAAAGACCTGTTCGAACATCTCGCACTCGATCTTATAGCTCTTGAGCGAACGGATCGTGCGGATGAGCTTCATATGGGCGCTCACGTCGCCGTTGAGCTTCCAGGCCATGAGCCATCCGCGCACCTTGGAGTTGTTGAGGCTATGGACCACATTCCAGTTGTCGTACAGGTTGTCCAGAATGTCGCACTGCATGGCGATCGAGTTAAACAGAAGCGCCTGGTTCTTGTTGTTATTGGAGTTCTCGATAAACTCCGACTCTATATAGGCCGTCTGCTCGCCATCGGGCGCGGCGACCTTAAAGCCCTTAACGGTATCGTCGTCAGCCGCCTTGTAGCTCAGCGAGCTGCCGAGCGCCTGGCCCAAATCGTTAAACCCGCTCGTCGACTGGCCGTTGTACTCACTAGCCTTAATGCCCGCACACTTGTTGAGCGCCGCAGCGGTTGCGTCATTCCAGCTTCCGTATTGGGTGAGCTGGCCGATACCCATCGACTGGCCCACCAGATCCTCGGCCCGCTGGGCAATAAACTCCGCTCGCAATGCATGGTCGACGAGCTCCTTGATGGCGGCCGCATCCGCAGCGTTCGCGCCCTGGGCCGCCGCGAGTTCCTGATACCAATCCTCGCTGGTGCCGTAAGCATCCTCAAAGATCATCTTGTCCACATTGACGCCATAGCTGTCGCCCTGCTGGGTCAGCAGCGCCGACGACCCGCCGACCGCGGCCTTGAGCTCAGCCGCAAACTGCGCGGCCTCGTCGTTGCCAGCACCATCACCCTCGCCGTCGCTGGCGGCAGGGGCGCGACGAGCCTTACGGGCAGTTCCACCTTGGGCTTCGTCCTCTTTACCGTTCTCGTCCTCCTCGGCAAACGCATCGGCGACCATCTGGTCAATCGCGTCGTTAAAGGCCTCGTCGACATCATTAAACGAGTTATCCATCATATACTCGTGCCACTGCTGCACGGCATTCGAGAACTCCTGCTGGCGCTCCTCGGCCGCGGCGGAATGCTTTTTGGCCGAAGCTTTGGCGTCAAAACTCAGCATGGTCATAAGCTGGGCATTGGAGATGCGGTAGGTCTGCGGCATAAAGATTTGCTCGAAGTTGCCGCAGTTCACATAGGTCGAGTCGTTTGCCTTGTTGAACTCATCGAGCAGTTTGAGATAGCCCTCGTCCACATACTCGGCCGCGTAGCGCACGCGGGTGCCCTCGCGCGACTTTTGGCTCAGCGGAATCGTCACGGTCTTGCCGTCCACGCAGTCCACGTACAGGTCGAGCGTGTCGGCGGCCTCTTCGTTTCCCACCTCGAGCGTGATATCAAAGGTCCAGTAGGCATTCTTCTTTTGTGGCAGATGATGGAAGGTCCACAGGCTCTTGCCGGTGTCCTTGCCGTCCTTGACCAAGTTTTGCGTACCGCCACGATACGTCACATCAAAGTTCCAGACCGAAGCACCCGGAACATAGCGCACATAATTGCGAGCCGTTACCTCGGCAGCAGCGGCGGCAACATCGGTCGAGCCCACGCGCGCTTCGAGCGTCACACGCTCGGCGGCAAGCGTATCCTGCGGCAGGTCGTATTCAATCTTGGCACGGCCGAGTTTATTGGTCTTGCCGGTGTACTTTGCAGCCGACGAGCCCGTCCCCACGGTGAGCTGCACGCTTTTTCCGGGCGCTGCGTATACGTAGGCCACATTGCCCAGTAGGCTGTGAACGTCGGTGCTGTCGACCTCGATGCGCGATCCGCTAACCTCGAGTGTGGTGCTTCCCAGCGGCAATGTCACCTCGCCCAGCGTAATAAGCGGCGAGACGGCATAGATGCCCGCGGCCTTAGGCTTAAAGCGTACAAACACATCGGCGACCATGCCCTTCCTCATATCGAGAACGAGGTTATCGCCCTCCCAAGTTGTGCCAGCCCACATGGCATCGGAGCTGGCGCCGGCTTCGCGAGCGCCTGCGGACACATCCTCGACGGCATCCTTGGCCAGCGGAATCTCAATCTTGGCAGCCTGGCTGTCCTTGAGCTCGTAATGAATGCGCAGCTCGGTCTCCACGCCAACGACCGCGGACGAATCAGCGATAACCGAGCCCGCCGTCAGCCCGCGCTCGGCACGATACGTCTCCACGTCAAACGCGGGAACGTCGAGCGTCACGTCGAGCTGTTTGCCGTCCTCGATCTTCACCTGCTTTTGCGCGATATGCTTACCCACGGTCAGCCCTAGGCGGCTAAACGTGGAATAGCTCGTAGCTTGGATGTCGTAGCTCGTCTTGTTAAAGGCGACGATGGTGTACGAACCGGCCTTAAGGCGCGGCGTCTCGGCCTTCATGATAGGCGTGGTGCCATCGTCTTCGTAACCCATCAGATAGGTGACGCCGTCGGCGACTAGCTTGCCGTCGGACGTACGGAACACCAGCACGCGGTTGGCGCCCTGGTAGTCGCCCTTGGTCGTGACCGTCGCCGTGCCCCAGGGTTTCAAGTCGATATCGACCTTGCCGGCCGAAGGCTTCACCGTCGCCGTCGCCCCACCCAGCTTGAGGCTGTCTTTGGGCTCGAGCGTTATCTCCAGATCCTGGTCTGCATCGGCAATGGCCTGCGACACCACGAGCGCTGTACCCTGGACACGGTAGTCGTTTTCCTTGTCGACCTTGGCAGGCTTAAGCGTCTTGCCGCCGCTCTTCACCGTCAGATCGATGTTATCGAGACTATCGAGCTCAATGCGTTCGGTCTTATCCTGGCCCACAATCGGTTCAAGATAGCCCACGTTGAGCTCAATCGCGCGCGAGGCCGGAATCTTGGTAAAGTCCTCCGCCTTAATCTCTCCGATATTCCATGTGCCCGTCATCTGGTCGCCCGGGCGAGCGAGCACCATGTCATAGTAACCGCTGAGCGAAATGCGCAGCGTTGCTGCCGTCTTGGAGAGAGCGTCCGCTGTAAAGCTGCCGTCATCGCCAACCGCCAGCGGCGTGGACTGCCCCGCCTGCACGAGTGTAGCCGTCGCGCTCTGGGGAAGTTTGCCCGTCACCTGGGCCGCCTCGCCCATCCACTCAAACGTGTAGGCAGGCTTCGAGGAATCGACGGAGTCCTTGCGATCGGCCACGGCATCGGCAAGCTTTTTGACCATCGAGGGGTTGCCAGCCGAATCGGTCGCATAGGCATAGATGGTCTGGCCTTCACTAAAGGGAATCGCATACGTTACGCCATCGATTGTCACGCGCTCATTATAGTCGCCCGGATAGCCCGCCTCACCAAACTGAAGATCGGGGTTCATCACGCGCAGGGCAACGGCATTATGGTTCGTCTCGTTTCCGTATCTCGTGTTCTCAAAAGCTCCCCACTCTATCATTTCCACGCTTTTGGGTAGCACAATCTCTTTGCCGGCAATCGCAGGATCAAGAGAGGCGAACGCGAGCGCCCCGATAGATTTGACACCATCGCCGATCGTCACCGACGACACATGCGAGCACCCATCAAAGGCATAGTGCCCGATCCGCTCCACCGTGCCCGGCACATTGATCTGCGTAAAGGTGAGTACCGTTGTATCCGAGACATAGAACTGCGGCACGCCGCAATTGGCGAAGGCACGATAGTCGATAGTCTTAACCGAAGGTGGCAGCGTTGCCACCACATTGTCGTCAAGTTGTTCGCAGCCCTCAAAGGCCTGCTCGGGAATCGTGGTAAAGGCCGCGTTGTTGGGCCAGGTCACCGTCTGGAGCGTCTTGCTTCCGGTAAACGCATTCCAGCCCAACTCCTCAACCGAATCGGGCAGTGCGATTTCCTTGATGCTGCTGCCTCCCAGGCCGCCAACGGTGCGGACGTGCGAATCGGGGGCGAAGATGACCGATGTGAGAGCGGCGTTTCCCATGCCCCTAAGGCTTACGACATGCTTGCCGTCGATGGTCGAGGGCACCTCCAACGTGGTAATGCCCGCGTCGCCATACTCGATAGAAATTTCGTTGGTGAGGCTATCAATCGAGAAGTAGTACTGCGCGGGGGTCTGCTCGCCGGCCACGTAGTCATCATCGTATTCGTCCTTTACGCCCGTGGCGCCCTTCGAGGTTGCCCAGAGTTCAAGTTCCTCGTTCCAGGTCGCCTCGGTGCCGGAAGCCTCCTCTTGCTTTTGCTGCTCGGCGAGCTCCTTGCCCTCGACAAGATCGGTGGCAAGCGTACCCGCAGGTGTGCTCTCGGTCTGTCCGGCGCCCGTCAGGCCCACCCCCGATGCAATCTCGGAGTCCGGGGACATGGGGGTGTCACCGGTATCGAGCACTGTGGGATCGGCAGCGCCGGCATCGGGCGCGGGGTCGGCGGAAGCAGAGTCTGACGTTTGGGCGTCAGCCGAATCGGCGGGAGCGGCGTCGGCTGCTTGGCCGTTATCCGTCTGCACAAAAGTGCCGTCGGTGGTGAGGGTCTCGGCAAACGCGCCCGCGGGCAACGAACCCGTCACCATGGCGAGGGTCACCGTAGCAACGGTCAGGCGGCGGCAAAGCGCTCGAACAGTGGTCCACCTCATGGTCGTTCCTTTCCTGAAACCAAAAGTCATCCAGCGTAATCGTCGTCCAAAAACAAAGCGAACGGTAGGTTCATATATACGAACCTACCGTTCTACCTGCGCAAACCGCCACAAAGGGGACAGGCACCTTTGTGGCGGTTTGGGGTCTGGTCGGCGAACCGATTCCGATGTTTGTCTCGATCTGTAACAGTTAGGCCCTGTTGAGCCTTGTAGTTGTTACAGATCGAGATATTGCTCCAGCCGCCCCCGCTTTGTCTCAATCTGTAACAGTTAGAGACCAAATTCCCCGCTACGTGTTACAGATCGAGACGTTAGGTTGGCGGCCATTCGGTTCATCTCAATCTGTAACATCTAGAGCCGTTTTGGGCAGTTTGGTGTTACAGATCGAGATTTTACTGAGGCCGAGAACGGGAGCCGTCACCCAGCTCTAATGCTTGCGGCGCTTGGTCGCGGCGAGGCCGGCGGCGGCTACGGTTGCGCCGGCGATGCCTAGGGCGGCGACCGTCATCGCGGTGGTATCCCCCGTGGTAGCCAGGACAGCATCGCCCTTCTTGGCCTGCGTGGTTTTCTCAACCGTCTTGGTCGTGGCGGTTGTCGTGGCCGGCTTGGCCGCGGGCTTCACCCCAGGCTGCGGCGCCGGCTTGGGATCCGGCGTAGGCTGCGGATCGGGGGTCGGCGTGGCCTCGGGCGTAAAGGTCAGATCGGTGTTGAGCCACAGGGTGTAGATCCAACCGCTCTCGGGATCAACTACACTCGCTTCGCCCACCTGGTAGCCGCACTCCTGACCGTTGATCACCAGCTTGGTGTCGGGCGTGAAGTAGAAGCCGCGCGCGGGCGTGAGGTAGATACCGTAGCGATAGGTCACGCCGGGCTTAAAGGCGGCGATGTGATTGGTGATGTGCTGGTCCCAAAACTCAACGGAATTCACCTCGCTGCCGTCGCTACCCATCCAGTACTCACACTGAGGAAGGGAGTTGGAGCCCGTCGGAACATTCGCCGTAAAGACCGGCCTATCGCCTGCCTTGAAGGTGGTCGTGGCACCGTTGATCTCGATAACGTCGATGGCCCGCCATTCGTCGAGCGGCTGCTCGCACACCATATTGTCAGCGTTTGGCGCGAAGACGCCGTTGACGGTCTTTACGTGGTGCACCCAATGACCGTTGACGTTCATATTGCAGTCATCGGCCACGGTATTGTCGCCCTTGAGCCTCAGCTCAACGGAGTACATGTAGAACTTACCATCTTCGAAGTGTTCAATCCTCCTCGCGCCCGTCGGATACTTGGCAGGGTCGGAATACCAGAAGGCAACGGGCGTGAGCCCCGTAGGGTCGCTGGCATCCATCTCTTCCCAGCACTCGTAGGCGATCTCGTACTTGTCGGCATCGGCAGCGGGGACCGTCGCAGTCGCGCGCGGCGCCTCGCCGGGCGCGTAGTCGGTCTTCACGTCGTTGACATTCAGGTTATGGAGGGCTTCGTTTTCCGATGCAACAAGCGTAATTTCGCTATTGATGGCATAGCGGAGGTAATAATCGTACCTGGTTTCGTTGACGATAGTCGAGCTGTCTTCATAGTCAGTTCCGGTATACTCCAGTGCCGAGCCAATATAGAGAGCCTCATTGCGCGTGAGTCGATACGAGCCGCCTGCCGCGCCACCCGTAAAGGTCAGCGTCAGCCTCATGTGATCGCCAGCGGGTTCGAAGCGAGCCGTCACGTCGGACATGGATGCATCCTGAACTTCGACCAGAGTGCCCGAAGCGGCATCGGCCCTGTAGTACTTAACCTCGACGACTTCGCTCGCAAGCGCTTCTGGAATGCCACCCTCAACATCGGGAAAATCGTGGGTATACGGCTGGCCCTTTTCGAGTGTGACATTGCACGGAAGCACACAGTCCGTGTAGCGGGGAACCACGGTCGTATTGACCCTAACGTCGCTGCCGCCAACAACATCGGTCACACCGCAGGGCATGATGGCGTTGTTTGCCGACGAGCTGTCGGTGCCACCAAGAGAGCCATCTTGGTTGACAGCAACCGTATCGTTCACCGTTGCCGCCGGTGCGTCCTGCTGATCTTGCTGAGCTTCTGCCGTGGACGGTGCCGCCGGAGCCGCGTCAGTCATCGGCGCAGCCGGAGCCACCGGTACCGGCGCCGGAGCCGCCGTATCCTCCGCAACCGCCGGCGTCACCGGAACCGCGACAACCTCATCCGTCCCGGCGGCGGGATCGGCGCATTCCGTCGCCAGCGCCACGCTCGGCAGCAGCAACTGACCGACCATAAGCGCACACGCGCCGGCGCAAGCTATTTTGGCACCCACACAACGCCAGGTACCGTGAACCAACGAGCAGGTGGACTCACGTTGAGCTTGCTTGTCAAAGTGGCTTACGTTCATAACGGCCTCCTTGGTCGTAGGGACATACCACCACAAAGGTGCCTGTCCCCTTTGTGGTGGTCCTGTACCACCAAGATGTGCCAAATGACTCCAGATGCCTAGGTTCGTAGATGTGAACCTAGGCCTCTACCTGCGGTTTAATTCAATATGATTTCGCCATCGCCACACTCGTCCCGGGAACGCTACAATCGAGGACACGATTATTCGTCCACCCAAAGGACTGTCCTTGAACCTGAGCAGGTCTAAAATCAACGCGCTTCTGGCACTCGCGCTCTTCACCTTCGCCTTCCTTGCCGCCGAGTTTCGTTTCGACGTCAACGTCGGGCTGCTCGCCGGTGCCGAACGCGTTGTAATCGCACAGGGCTTTATTCTGGGTGCGAGCGTGCTCGGCTTTATCGGATACGCGCCGCTGCTCGGGCTCGCACGGCGCAAAGGCCACTCACTGGCAGCCGTCAACGCCGCCGCCGTCCCTATCGTCATCGTGGGCCTGACCCAAATTCAGTTCCCTACGGCCCCGCTTGTCCTCGAAATTCTGGGCTGCGTGGCATTCCTTGGACTCGGCCTGCTGGGTGCCGCCGCTCACCACGCCTTCGCGACGGCATTCCAAGACGATCCCAAGCTCGCCACCGGTGCGGGAGCAGCCTATGCCGCGGGCATCCTGATGCAGTTCGCCGTCAACCAGCTCAATTGCGGCGGTATCGCAGAGCTCATCGTCCTTGGCGCAGCGACTATCGCCATATCCGCCCTCAGCGTCGTTCCCCTAAAGGCTGCCGAGAGTCCCAATCCCACCGTCAACCCCTTTGCCGAGCCCTCACGCGCCCTCGCCAAGCAGGCATGTTGGAGCATCGCGCTCGTCATGATTCTTGCCTGCTTGTTCTCGACCCTCGACAACGTGGTCACGCTCTCCAACGCCCACGGCACCATTGCCGTGCAGACTTGGCCGCGCCTCTTTTTGGCGGCAAGCGGCCTTGCCGCCGGTCTTATCTTTGATCTTGCCGAACGTCGCTACATGGGTCTCATCATGCTCGGCGTCACGGCACTTTCCACCATCTCGATCTTGGCCGTGGAAGCCGGCGCCGATCCCAACCTAGGCCTTGTCGTCTTTTACCTGAGCTCGGGCTTTTTTGTCACGTTCTTTACCGCCACCTTTACACAGCTGGCACCGCGCATGCATGCACCCGCCCTCTGGGCCGGCATGGGGCGCGCCGCCAACAATGTATGTGCATTCACTACATCGGGCATCTCGCTTGCCCTCGTGACCTCGGGCAACGTTGCCCTCATCATGATCGGTGCGCTCATGCTGCTTGTGGCGGCGAGTGTGGCGTTTGTAGCCGCGGGCCTGTTCCGCCTGCCCCAAACCGAGCAGGAGCGCGAGCGCGAGCAGCTGGCAGAAGAAGCACTCGCCGCCCCCACCATCGAGGAGCAACACCAGGCCTTCATCGCCAACCACGCTCTCACCCCGCGCGAAGTCGACGTGCTCATAGCCGTGACCCAGGATGAACGCCCGCTCAAGCAGGTCGCCGAGGAGCTCGGTATCTCGATGCGCATGGTGCAGCGCCACCTGAGCTCTATCTACCAAAAGACCGACACGCAGACGCGCGCCGGTCTCACCAAGGCCTTCCCCTCCGCCTAAAACAAAAACCACCACAAAGGTGCCTGTCCCCTTTGTGGTGGTTTTTGGTCGGTTAAGCCTCGAGTTGCGCCACTTTGTAGCGGTAGGCGGCGGCGATAACGTCTTTACAGCCCTCGCGTCCCAACTTGGCGCGGTTGACGACGATGTCTTTGCCGCTCGTCATCTTCCACTTTCCGGCGCTGTAGCGCTTGTAGAACGCCTCGCGCGCCTTCTGCTGCTGCTTGACCAGCTTGGCGCCCTTCTTTTTGTTAAGGCCACGCTTTTTGCGCACGATCTCAACGCGGTCCTCAAAGGGAGCGGTCACCAACACGGCAATATGGTTGGGGTTGTTGCGCAGCAGGTAATCAGACAGGCGGCCCTCGATAATGCAGCTCTCGGTCTCGCCCAGATCCAAAATCACCTGGCTCATCTTTTGGAACAACTTGTCCGAGTACGAACGCGCATCGTAGCGGTCGGGCAGAAACGCCATGTTCTCCACGGCCAGACGCTCGTCATAGGCGGCCATCTTATCGAGCGACTCGCCCGCGCGCAGCGACGCACGCACCAGCAGCTCGTTATCGTACAGCGGAATCCCCAACTCGTTGGCAAGCATGCGGCCAATCTCGTGGCCCTCGGCGCCAAAGTCGCGCGCGATGGTAATGACCACAGGATTCTTCTTATTCTCCAGATCGCTCATCGCGATTCCTTTCTAGCAAATGAGAAATAGGCGATTCCTGATTCCCATTTTGTCACTTACGACCGTCCTGGTTTCCCAAGTGCGGCAGATTGCCCCGAAAGAGGAGCGCCGCGTACTAAATGTACGCAAGCGACGATTGAGGGGCAAGGTGCCGTGCTTGGGGAAGCAGGACTACGCTGCCACGATACGGCGTTGATATGCCCTCACCAGCAGCGAGATACCAAAGTTGAGCACAAAGTACATCGCAAACACCAGGCCGTAGAGCATAAGCACCTGCGACAGGTCGATCGCGTGGGCCATCACGACATTTGCCGTGTACATGAGCTCGGCCACGTTAATACCCGAAAGATACGAGCTGTCCTTAATGACGGTCGTGCACTGGCTAAACAGCGCCGGAATGATCGTCTTAAACGTCTGCGGCAGAATGATGTAGCGCATGGTGGCAAAGAAGCCGAAGCCCTGGCTCTGCGCCGCCTCAAACTGGCCGCGCGGAATCGAGTTGAGGCCGCCGCGCACAATCTCGGCCATAACAGCGCTGGTAAACAGCGTAAAGGCAATGGTCGAAATCACAATGTCCAAACCCTGCACCGTAAAGTAGATAAACAGGATCCACAGCAGGTTCGGCGTGCAACGGAACAGCTCGATATAGGCACTCACCAAAATACGGAACGGGCGGGGCGCATAGCTCTTAACGAGTGCCAGCACCGTGCCAAAGATGAGCGAGAAAAAGATCGACAGCGCCGAGATCTCGATTGTCTTAACAAAGCCGCCCCAAATGTAGAGCAGGTTGGTCGCGTTGAAGATTTCCATGCGCTAGGCCTCCTCTACGTTGTCGAGCCCCAGCTCGGCCAGACTTACGCCGCGCGGACGCTCCTTGGAGCGGCGCTCGAGCCACTGCACCAGCATGGCGAGCGGAAAGCAGATGATGAAGTACATAAGGCAGCAGACGATGTATCCCTGCAGGTAACCGTACAGACTCACAAAGTTGTCGGAACGGTACATAAGGTCGCCGCCGGCCACGAGCGCAAGCACCGACGTGTTCTTGACCAGGTTGAGCGCCTGGTTACACAGCGGCGGCAGAATGATCTTGAATGTCTGGGGCAGCACGATGTACCAGTACGCCTGCGCACGGGTGAAGCCCTGGCTCTGGGCCGCCTCCATCTGACCGCGCGGAACCGCCTCGATACCGGTGCGGATGACCTCCGAAATGTAGGCCGCGTGATACAGACCCACGCCCAAGAAGCCCAGCACGAACGGCGCGATGCGCACCGGCTGGTCGGCACCGGTCATGGCCTGCAAAAACTGCGGACCGGCCATGTACATAAAGAGCACCTGCACGGGCAGCGGGGTGTTCTGGTAAAACTCCACGTACACGCGGCTTATGGCACGCAGCACACGCGAACGGGTGGTAGAGAACACACCCAGCAGCGTGCCCAGCACCAGCGACAGCAGCAGACCGGCAACGACCACCTGCAGCGTCACGCCAAAGCCCTCCCAGAAGGGCCCCATGTTTTGAAATGTCGTCGACCAACGGTCGGCGTCAAATAATCCTTCGAGCATTTGATTCCTTCCTTGGACGATGCGCCTATACAAGACCCCAGGTCTTGACCTCTTGGTCGAGCCAGCCATCGGCCAGGCGATCGCAAATCACCTGATCGACCACGGCCGAAAGGTCGCAGCCCTTCTTGGTCGCCACGCCGTAGCCCTGCTCGCCAAACTTGACCTCGGGCTGCAGCAGCTCAACGGTCTCGTTCATGTAACCGGCCAGCGTGGAGCGGTCCATGGCAAAGACATCGATATTGCCGGCGTCGAGCGAACTCTTGATGATGGGGTAGCCGCTAAAGGCCCTAAACTCGGGCTTGCAGCTAAAGCCGTTGTCCTTGATCATCTGCTCGATCAGGCCCTGCGTGGTGGCGCCCTGGCTCACGCCAATGACCTTGCCGTCCAAGTCCTCAATCGAGGTAAAGCCCGAACGCTTCTTGACCATGAGTCCCACGTAGTCGGTGCGGTACGGCGTCGAGAAATCCCAGCTCTTCTTGCGCTCGTCGGTGATGGTGTAGGTCGCCGCGACCACGTCGAGTTGGCCGTTATCGATCAGCGGGCCGCGTGTCTTGGGCGTTACGTCGGTAAACTCGACAAGCTCCTGGGCGCGGGCCTCCTTATAGCTCACGCCAAAGACGGCAGCGGCGATCTGGTAGCACAAATCAACTTCCATGCCCTCAAAGCGACCCTTGGCGGTGTCGTAATAGCCATAGCCGGGAACGTCCTTCTTAACGCCGGCATTCAGATGGCCACGCGACTTGATGGCCGCAAGCTTGGAGCCCTTGTCGGAGCCCTCGCCGCTGGTGGAGTTGCCGCAACCGGTAAGCGCGGTCCCCGTCAGCGCAAGCATGCTGGCGCCAGCCAGCTGCAAAAAGTGACGGCGCGACACGGCCGCCCTCGTCATATCCGTCATGTCCATCGCCGTGCCTAGTGCAGAATCTTGGACAGGAACTCGCGGCAGCGCGGGTTCTCGGGGTTATCGAAGAAGTGCTCGGGTGTGCCCTCCTCCAGGATGCGGCCGTCCTCCATAAAGATGACGCGGTCGGCCACCTGGCGCGCAAAGCCCATCTCGTGCGTCACGCAGATCATGGTGATGTCCTCCTGCGCGAGCTCAATCATAACGTCCAGAACCTCCTGGACCATCTCGGGGTCGAGCGCCGAGGTCGGCTCGTCAAACAGGATGATGGGCTGCTTAGTGCACAGGGCACGGGCGATGGCGATGCGCTGCTGCTGACCGCCCGAGAGATTCTGCGGATACTCGCCGGCCTTATGCGCCATGCCGACGCGCTTGAGCGCGGCGATGGCGATCTCGGTCGCCTCCTCCTTGCTCTTCTTTTGCAGCTTGATGGGCGCGAGCGTCAGGTTGCCCAGCACCGTCATGTTGGGATACAGGTTGAACTGCTGAAACACCATGGAACTATACTTGCGAGCCATCTCCAGGTGATTCTTTTTGGTGAGCGGCGTACCGTCGACGATGACCTCGCCCGACGTGGGCTCCTCCAGATAATCGACGCAACGGATGAGCGTCGACTTACCCGAACCGGAAGGCCCGATCATTACGAGCTTCTCGCCGCGCTTGACGGTGAGGTTGATATCTTTGAGCACATGCAGGTCGCCAAAGTACTTGTTGAGATGCTTGATCTCGATCATGTCTGCCATGAATGTCCCTTCCCTGCGTTTACACGAGTTGAACTATTGTACGGAAAGAACCACATTTCCGCAGCCCACACTACATTCCCGTAAAGAACCCGCAACCTTTAACCCACTCATTTAAGCCTGTCCCCAATGAGCACCCAACGACCAGCCAGGGGAGGTGCCCTTCATCAGGCCCGAAAATAATACAACCGCCCTTGTTGAGCATAAGTCAGCGAAAACCCGTACACGCGAGCAAGGTGACGTGAAATGAAAGGGCGCAGACCTTATGGTCGCGCCCTTGAAATTGAACGTCAGATTGCCGCGTGTACGGGTTTGCAGCGTCGAGCCGTTACGCGGTTTGGTAAAACCGCGTAACAAATTACGCGAGTTTGGCTCCGACAATCTTTGCCGCAGCCGGCTTGTCGAAGTTGCCGCCGGTGGCCTTGCCGAGTGCGCCCATGACCTGGCCCATCTGCTTCTTGGACGTGGCGCCCAGCTCGGCGATGACCTGCTCGATCAGGGCCTCGAGCTCCTCGCCCGAAACCTGCGCGGGCAGCAGGCTCTCCAGAATCTTGACCTGCTCGGTCAGGTTGTCGGTACGCTCCTGGTCGGTACCGGCCTTAATGGACATCTCCAGCGTCTCGCTCGTCTGCTTAATCAGACGCTTGATCATGCTGTTGACGTCTTCCTCGGTCACATCACGACGCTCGTTGACCTCGATGTTCTTCACCTCGGCCTTAACCTGGCGAATGATAGACAGGCGAACCTTGTCCTTGGCCTTCATGGCCGCGATCATTTCCTTCTGCAGCTCTTCGTTGGTCATCTGCAAATCCTCCTCAATAGTGCGGGCGGCACTCACACAAGCGCCGCCCCATGATTACTTAGTCGTCGACGAATCGTCGATCGAACTCTTGGTGACGCCCTTCAGGCTGACGTTGTACGGCACGTCCTTGGGCATGGGGTTAACGGTGATGTCGGCGTCCTTCTTGTACTGCTCCAGCCACTCGCTGTACGCGGTGCTTGCCGCCTGCGTCTTCACCACGTTGGAGACGTACTTCTTGATCTCCTTGGGCACCTGCTTAATGTCATCGACCTGATTATCGACGTGGAAGTAGTCGGTGCACTTGATGATGTGATAACCATAGGTCGACTCGACGACGTCGCTCACATCGCCCTTATTGAGTCCCTCGAGTGCCGCCTGATAGCTGTCGACGAAGGTAGTGAGCTTGTCCCAGCCCACATCGCCCTTCTTCTCCTTGGAGCCAGTGTCGTCGGAATACTGCTTTACGGCGTCCTCGAAGCTCAGCTCGCCGGAGTTGATCTTGTCCAGGCACTCCTGCGCCTTGGCCTTGGCGGCGGCCTTGTCCTCGTCGGAAGCGTCAGAATCGACCTTGATCAGGATATTCGACGAACGACGGGCATCGTTGTAGTTGGACAGGTTCTCATTGATGTAATCGACAATCTCGCTGTCCTTGGGCTTGCTGGTGGGTGCCACGGCATCCTTGAGCTTCTGCTGCGCCAGGCTCTCCTTGAGCGAATCCTTGTAGGTGTCCTCGGTGTAGCCGTAGGTCTTAAGCGTCTTCTTAAAGGTCTTGGCGCCGCCCGCGCTCTTGCACGCGTCCTTCCAAGCCTTCTCGACTTCCTCGTCCGACACCGTCACGCCGTTTTCCTTCTGCGCCTGCTGAAGCAGAATCTGCTGCGTATAGGAGTCGATGAGCTGCTTGCGGTACTTCTTGGGCGTAAGGTCGTTGTCGACCAGGTACTGTGCCCAGTCCTTGTCCTTGGTGTAGCCATAGGACGTGCGCATGCTCATGATCTGCTTGGTCACGGTGTCCTCGGTGAGGTTGGTGCCGTTGATAGTGGCAGCCACACCGCCGGTGAGTTTGTAGCCCGAGCTGGCGCTTTCGGTCTGCGACATCAGGCCGGAGCACGCCATGGCCGAGACGGAGAGCAGCATCGCCAGCACGCCGATGACCACCAGGACAATCTTGACGGTCTTGGACACATAGGTCTTGCGCTGCTTCTTACGAGAGCTGGAGGCGGCGCGGGACCGTTGCTCGGACGTCGGCGCGACCTCGGGGTTCTTTTTCTTGTTTGCCATGTTTGGCCTTTCGCATCACGAATCGAACAAACGCCATTGTGTCACAACGCAGCCCCCGCGGCACACCTGGTGCATGGGACACAGGTTAATCTGCACCATTTTGGTGCAAAGGGAACATACCCGGCAGTCGGCAGTTAGGGACGTTCCTTTTGTGCCGGCACTTGGGGACTGTCCCTAACTGCCGGCAGAAAAGGAACGTCCCCAGGTGCCAGCTTAGCTCCACCTTAGAAGTGGCGGCGGATGGCGTCGACCACGCCCTGGGGTGTGGTCTGGCCGAGCACGTCGGCTGCGGCGTCGGCATCCATAAAGATATTCATGAGCGCTTGCAGGGCCTCGACCTGACCGCCCGGCTCGGCAATGCCCAGATTGATGATAATCTGCGCCGGCACGGGGGCGCCCATGCCCGCCATAGCGTTGAATGTCACGGGCACGGCAGGCTTTACCACCGCGATATAGGGCTTAGCCACAAATCCGGGATCAGTATGCGGGATGGCGATATTGGCCGCCGGCATGGCAAGGCCCGTGGGATAGGCGTCCTCGCGTGCGCGAACGGCGTCAAGCCAGCCATCGGCAATGTAGCCGCGCGGGGCGAGCTCGCTCTCGAGCTGCGCAAACACCTCGCCCGGCGTCGCACACCCCCAATCAAAAAACACCAGCTCAGGCGTAAACAGCGCTTCGTTATCCGTCATGCGCTCACCTCTCTCACCTAGTCACCTGCTAGTCATTGGGGACGTTCTTAAATGAGTAGTCATTCAAGAACGTCGCAGGCGACTACCAAAACAAAAGGTGGTCACGCGCGCCTTGGCGCCAATGACCACCCTGACCATCAACTAAATTGTACTGTGCACCGCTAGCCGCGGGGCACATCAATTGCGACCTTGCCGTTCTCCAGCACGTGGACGCGGCCATCGGCGAGCATCTGCACGACCTCGGGATACAGCACGTGCTCGATCGCGTGGATGTGCTCCTCGAGCGTATCGACATCCCAGCCCTCCTCAACAGCCAGCGCACGCTGGGCGATGATGGGGCCGTTGTCGTAGATCTCGTTGGCAAAGTGCACGGTCACGCCGGTCACCTTGACGCCGCGGGCAAACGCATCGTCGATCGCGTGGGCACCGGTAAAGCTCGGCAGCAGGGCCGGGTGCAGGTTGACCACGCGGTTGGGAAACGCTGCCAGCAGTGGCGTGTGTACCATGCGCATGTAGCCGGCCATGACCACATACTCGCAGCCGCGCTCGAGCAGCTCGTGCGCAATAATCTCGTCGGCGGCGATAGGGTCGGCGTAGACATCCTTGGAAAGCGTCAGCGTCTGGATACCCGCACGCTCTGCGCGCTGCAGGCCCTTGGCCGAAGGACGGCTCGACACCACGAGCTCAATCGAGGCATTGAGCTTACCAGCGGCGATCAGGTCGATCAACGCCTGCAAGTTGGTACCCGACCCGCTGATGAGCACGCCGATCTTGAGCGGCTCGGCGGTATCAGTGCCGGTCGGACGGCTATAGGGCACAAAGCCCAGGCCCTCGGCAGCAGCCATCTGCTCGTTAGCGCTCATCGGAGTACACGACCTTACCGGAGCCCTCGACGCACTCGCCCACGCGGAACGGCTTCTCGCCCAGCGCGACCAGAGCCTCGGTCACCGCGGCCTCGTCCTCGGGGGCGACGATCAGGCACAGGCCAACGCCCATGTTGAAGGTCTTGCACGCCTCGTTGGGCGCAAGCTCGGCCTGGCGCGACACATAGGTGATGACGGGCGGAACGTCCCAGCCCATCTCGGCGCCGTTGCGGGTGACCACAGCGTCGACGTCGTCGGCAAGCGCGCGGTTGAGGTTCTCGGTAATACCGCCACCGGTGATGTGGGCAATGGCATGAACGTTGGCGCCACCGCGGAGCAGCTCCAGAATCGGCTTGACGTAAATGCGCGTAGGAGCCAACAGAGCGTCTGCCAGCGATGCACCGCCGAGCTCCTCGAGCGGGCGGCTCAGCTCCTCGGCCTTAGCGGCGGCCTCGGGCGTGCCCGGTTTGATGCCGTCGACGCCGATAACCTTGCGCACGAGCGAGTAGCCGTTGGAGTGCACGCCGGTGGAGGGCAGGCCCAGGATCACATCGCCGGGGCGAACGTTCGCGGGGTCAAGCATCTTGGGACGGTCGACGACGCCCACGGTAAAGCCAGCGAGGTCGTAGTCGGCAGGAGCCATGACGCCCGGGTGCTCGGCCATCTCGCCACCCACGAGCGCGCAGCCCGCGAGCTTGCAGCCATCGGCCACGCCCTTGATGATCTTTGCCATGTGCTCGGCCTCGATGTGGCCGATGGCAACGTAGTCCAGGAAGAACAGCGGCTCGGCGCCCGAAGCCAAAATGTCGTTGACGCACATGGCGACCAGGTCCTGGCCCACCGTCTCGTGACGGTCCATGATCTGGGCGAGCACGAGCTTGGTGCCCACGCCGTCGGTACCGCTGATCAGGATCGGGTCTTCCATATCCTTAAGCGCGGCGGCCGAGAACAGGCCACCAAAGCCGCCGATGCCGCCGATGACCTCGGGGCGGTTGGTGTCCTTGACCATCTGCTTTATAGCGTCGACGGCGCGGCCGCCCTCGGCGGTATCGACGCCGGCGTCCTCGTACGTCACATGCTTGCTGTCGCTCATCTGAGCCTTCCTCTCCCACTACCGTGGCGCCGCGCGGACGCCAAACGGTGCTCATAGTTGCGTTCATTTCGGCGCGCGCCATAACAGCACGCGCCGTCATATCAACAAAACAGCAGGTAAAACCTACCAAAATAAACCTGTCCCCACATGGCAGGTTTTAGGCCTCGCCGTGCTCCTCTTCCCAGCTGCGGTCGTCGTATTTCTCGACCACGGCGTCGTCGTCAAAGTGCAGCGGCTTGTCCAGGTTGCGGGGCTTAAAGCCCTCCATGAACTTGTCGCGGCCAAAGCTCTCGGGAATCGCCACGGGGTAGCGTCCGGTAAAGCACGCATCGCAGTAACCGCCCTTGGGCATGACCTTCAGCAGGCCCTCGACCGAAAGGAAGGCCAGCGAATCGGCGCCGATATACTCGCAGATCTCATCGACCGTCTTGTTGGCGCTGATGAGCTGCGACTGCACGTCGGTATCGATACCGTAGAAGCACGGCCAAATGACCTCGGGCGAGTTGATGCGAATGTGAATCTCCTTGGCGCCGGCGTTGCGCAGCATCTTGACGAGCTGCACCATGGTGGTGCCGCGGACGATGGAGTCGTCGATGACGACTAGGCGCTTGCCTTCGATGTTGTCGCGCAGCGGGTTGAGCTTCATGCGCACGCCCATGGCGCGCAGCTCCTGCGTGGGCTCGATAAACGTACGGCCCACATAACGATTCTTGATGAGGCCCTCGCCAAAGGGAATGCCGCTCTCGTGCGAATAGCCCTCCGCGGGCGGCAGGCCGGAGTCGGGCACGCCGATGACCAGGTCGGCCTCGACGGGCTCCTCATGTGCCAGCTGACGACCCATGTCATAACGGCAGGCGTAGACGCTCTTGCCGTTCATGATGGAGTCGGGGCGAGCGAAGTAGACCTGCTCAAAGATGCAGTTAGCAGGCTCTTCGGCGGCAGGCACGCCCTGCTCGGACACAAGGCCCTCGGCGCTGATGCGCAAAATCTCACCGGGACGGACGTCGCGGACGTACTCGGCGCCCACGATATCGAGTGCACAGGTCTCAGAAGCGACGACCCAGCCGCCGGCGCGGGTGACATGGGTGGCAGCGTCGACCGTCGCGGCGTCGTCTTGCGACGGCAGTTGCGAAACGGAAGCGGCATCGGCCTGGTCCAGGCCCTCGTCCACGAGCTTGCCCAGCACCAGCGGGCGAATGCCATGCGGATCGCGGAATGCGTAGAGCGCCTGCTCGTTGATGAGCGTCATGGCGTAGCCGCCGCGCACGAGCTCCATGGTCTTACGAATGCCCTCGCGCAGGTGGCCCGTACGCTGGGTAAAGTAGCCGATGAGTTTGGTCGCGACCTCGGAATCCGAGTTGGAGAGGAACGGCACGCCCAGCTCGATCAGCTGGCGGCGCAGCTCGTCGGTGTTGACGAGGGTGCCGTTGTGCGCGAGCGCGATAATGACGCTATTGATGGTAGAGAGGTGCGGCTGAGAGGCTTCCCAGCTCTTGGCGCCGGCGGTGCCGTAGCGCACATGACCCACGGCCAGCTGACCGGAGAGCGTCGACAAGTCGGCATTGGAGAACACGCGGTCGAGCAGGCCCAGATCCTTGCGGACCATAACCGTACCGCCGTCACCAACAGCGATTCCCGCCGATTCTTGGCCACGGTGCTGCAGTGCACGCAGGCCAAAGTACGTCAGTCGAGCCACGTCGCGATCGGGCGCCCAGACACCAAAAACGCCGCATTCCTCATGCAGCTGGTCAGAGTCCGGATCATACGTCGACATGGCGTTCACCTGTCCCGCGGCGCGCTCGGCCGCGCGGATGGTTTCTTGAGACATGGCATCCCCTCAGAGCCTCGTATTTTGGCGTTACCCGCCTTATTATACGCACGGCGCGACGCGCTCCCCAGCGCATGAGCAGCGCTTTTTAAAAGCCCACCGAGCTAATAATCAGTTTTGTTGCCAAACATTTATTTGGCTTCACGACGTGGGTGGCAGTGCCACGCCGACCCTCACTACGCCACGCTTCGCCCGCCGTTAGGACTTACATTGTTGCAATTGGGACGTTCGTCCTGTCTTTTGGCAGGTCGGCGGCGTATCCTTGTACCTACAGCAAAACGAGAAAGGTTATGTATGGATCGAAACGAACTCGACCCCAGCGTCCCC
Organism: uncultured Collinsella sp.; assembly: GCA_900547125.1. Classification (GTDB taxonomy): domain Bacteria; phylum Actinomycetota; class Coriobacteriia; order Coriobacteriales; family Coriobacteriaceae; genus Collinsella. The sequence continues at coordinate 600 of URFU01000014.1, read as the reverse complement.
AGCGCCACGGAGGTCAAGAAGATCCCCCTCATCATTAAGGTATACGCCGTCCTGTGCATCCTGTCCGGCGTGGGCACGCTCCCGTCGGTCGGCGCCTTTATGTGGCAGGTCATCACCGCACTCATCAACGGCAACGCCGCCGCCAAGCTCGGCGACAATATGCTGGTCTCGGTTGGCCTCATCGTCGCCGGCATCATGCTCTCTGCGGCAAGTGCCGTCAACCTGATTATCTTTGGCCTAGACCTCATCAAGAACCAGCGTCGCAATGCCGCCCGTCTGTCCTATATCCTTATCGCGTTTACCGTCGTCGAGCTTTTGGTTGACGTGATGCTCCAGGGCATCGGGCCCTTCTTGCTGCGCCCTGCCATCCAGCTCGGCATCCTCGTCGCGCTTTCGGCCACCGTCGACCCCACACTGCGCCAGGAGCGCGAGCTGCAGCGCCGCCTGCAGGAGATGCTCGACCGCGACGCCGCCGCCGAGGGCATGCTCGGGCGCGATGAAACCGGCGAGGGCTACATCAAGCTCAACTACTTCAACCTGTTCTGGGTATTCTTTGTCTGCTGCGTGCTCGGCCTGGTCCTGGAGGATATCTGGCATATG
>URFU01000013.1 GCA_900547125.1 uncultured Collinsella sp. | reverse complement strand
GATAAGGTCGATCATACGGTTGATGCAGCGCAAAAACGTCGATTTACCGCCGCCCGAAGGACCGATAAACGAGGTGATGGCGATTTAGGCGATGTAGAGGTCGAGCCCCGTCAGCGCATGAAAGTCACCGTACCAAAAGTTGAAATCCTTGGCCGTGATGGCCGCTTGCTCCGGCGTGGGAGCGGACTGATAGACGGACATGGGACTCCTTAACTAGCGGCGCTTGCGCGACAGATAACGCGCAAACAGGTTGAAGGCCAGAATAATCGCCATCAGCAAAAGCGCAGTGCCGTAGGCTGCGGTCATGTTGATGCCGGCATTGGCAAGCAAATAGAGGTGGACGGGCATGGGACGACCGGAATCGAGCGGCGAGATCGGCAGATTGATGGCCTGACCCATGGTGTAGAGCACCACCGCGGTCTCGCCGATGGCGCGACCGATGGCGAGGACGATGCCGGTGGCAATGCGGCCAAAAGCAGAAGGAAGCACGATCTTGGAGACGACCTGCCACTTGGTGGCGCCCAGGCCATATGCGCCCCAACGGATATAGCGCGGAACGGCGCGGATTGCCTCCTCGGTGGTGCGCATGACGATGGGCAGCATCAGAAGCGCCAGCGCCAGGGCGGCCGAAACCATCGAAAGACCCAGGCCCATGGCCTCAACAAACAAGGCGTAACCAAAGAGGCCCATAACGATGGAAGGCACCGAGGCCAGGGCATCGGCAGCATAGCGAATGATGTCGACGACCTTGCCCTGCTTGGCGTATTCGGCCAGATAGACCGCAGCCAAGACGGCAACCGGCGTGCAGATGAGCATGGCGAGCGCCGTCACGTAGACGGTCGAGACGATCGTGGGCCAAATGCCACCCTCGGCGTTTACGCCCTGCGGCCAGCCGAAGATAAAGTCGAGCGAGATATGTGGCAGGCCGTTGATGACCACGTAGGCGATGATGGCAAGCAACACCAGGGTGGTGATATAGGCCGCGGCGCGAAACACGCCGAGCATGATCTTGTTGGACAGATCCTTGTTGATGCGGCCCTTCTTGCCATGGGAAAGGGCACGCTTGATGCGCTCGCGCGACGAGGTCGTATCGACCGTCGTGTCAACGGAATCGGACATAGCCTACCCCCTCTTCTTGGAAATCAGGCGAACGATACCCACCAGTGCAGCGGAGATGATAAACAGGACCACGCCCATGCCAAACAGAGCCGAGCGATGCAGGCCCGAGGAATAGCTCATGTCGAGTGCGATCTGGCTCGTGAGCGTCGAGATGGGGCTCGAGATGCTATCCGGAATGACCGGGGCGTTGCCCACGACCATCAACACGGCCATGGTCTCACCGATGGCACGCCCCATACCCAAGACAATTGCATCGACAATGCCCAGCTTGGCTGCAGGCAGCACGACCTTGTAGATGGTCTGCCACTTGGTGGCACCCATGGCATAGGACGCCTCGCGAATGCCCATGGGGATGGAATTGAGGGCATCGATGGTAAGCGTGGTGATGGTGGGAACGATCATGATGGCGAGCACGAACCACGCCGTCAGCGCGCCAAAGCCAAGACCGCCGGTCAGCTGCGCGATAAACGGACGGATGATGACCATGCCAAAGAAGCCGTAGATGATAGAGGGGATGCCCGCCAGCAGGTCGACGGCGGGGCTGATGAGCCTGCGCACGCGCTTGCTGGCGATCTCGACCAGATACACGGCCGTGCCCACACCCAGTGGCACGCCCATGGCGAGCGCACCGACCGTCACCAGGCCAGAGCCCGCCAGCAGCGACATGATGCCGTAGTGACCCTCGGAGGGCGCCCACGTAAAGCTAAAGAAGTCCGCCAGGCCGATGTCGGTAAAGACGGGCAGTGCCGAATACGTGGTAAAGACAAAAATCAGGATGACGGTGACGACCGCCAAGAACGCGCAGGCAAAGAAGATCCACTGCAACGCCTTCTCCTTGAGATAGGTACTGCGCGACACCAACGCCAACTCACGCTTTTTGGACGCCTGAGCCTCCTGCTCAATCTGGGGGGTTTCCTGTGCTTCCACGCTACTCACTCCCCTTTCCGTCGTTGGTGACGGGAATAAAGCCCGCCTCGCGAATCTGCTTGTCCATCTTCTCGGACGTCACATAGTCAATGTAGTTCTGCGCCTGCTGCGAAGGCGTACCCTTCACAAAGAAGTAAAGGTCACGCGAGATGGGATAGCCGCCACTTGCGACCGTCTTCTCGGATGCCTCGACATGGTTGACCGAAACGGCCTTAACTGAGGTCTTGGCGTTGAGGCTCTCGACAAAACCCAGCGAGATGTAGCCAATGGCGCCACGCGAGCGGGACACGACATCGCGTACCTGGCCCGTACCCGAAAGAACGGCCGAGCGACGATCGAACGGCGTGCCGTCCATCACGATGGTACGGAAGGCCTCGCGCGTACCGGACGCCTCGTCGCGGTTGATAACCTGAATCTTCAGGTCCTCTCCACCGACTTCCTTCCAGTTAGTGATCTTGCCGGCGTAAATATCGCGGAGCTGCTCGGTCGAGAGATTATCGACCGGGTTGTCGTCGTTCACGATGACTGCGATGCCGTCGTGCGCGATTACGATCGGGGTCAGGCCAAGGTCCTGCTCATCAGCATTGAGGCCACGAGAAGAACTGGCGATGTCGGCCGTGCCGTTGCTGACGGCCTCGATACCCGCAGAGGAGCCAAGGCCGGAGACGAGCACGTCGATGCCGGTCTCTTCCTTAAAGCCCTCGGCTGCGATCTCGGCAATGGGAAGGCACGTGGTCGAGCCGGCCACGGTAATAGAAGATGTGGAAGATCCCGAGGAGCAGGCACACAGCGTGAGTGTGAGCACTGCCGTGCTCAGGACCGATGCGATCTTTCTCATAGCATCGCGCCGATCGCCGCATGGCGCCCGCAGGTGCCGCCCTCGTTGCGGTAGGAATAAAAACGGTCGTTCTGACGAACGGTGGAAAGCTTGGTGTCCACAATGCTGCTTGCATCGATGCCGGCGTCCATAAGCGCCTCGCGAATGGCGGCGGAAAGATCGAGCATACGGGAAGCGGTAGCATCGATGCACGCGAACTCGGCGGCAAAGCGGTCCATAAGTTCTTGGGACACCTCGTACTCGTCGCCCAGGATATGGGGCCCAATGTAGGCAGAGATGTCGTCCGGCTTGCAGCTAGCCGCCTCGCAGAGCGCTTGGCACGCCTTGGCGGAAATGCGCGCAATCGTACCCTTCCAGCCAGAGTGCACCACGGCAAAGCCGTTGGGAGCCACCAACACCACGGGAACGCAGTCGGCAAAGCAGAGCAGCACGGGTACCTCATGGGCCGTACAGACGATGGCATCGCAGCCCTCGGCAATCTGCTCGCGAATGTTCTCAAGATCATCGGCGCCGTTCGAGGTCACCGTCACGACATGGTCACCATGTACTTGATTGGGCACGAGCAGATTATGCTCGCACTCGGCGGCGCCCATGGCTTCGAGCGCTCGACGGCGATTTTCTTGAACGGCAAAGGGGTCATCGCCTACATGCGAGCCCAGATTGAGCGAGGAGTACGCATCTTCGGAAACGCCACCGGTGCGCTCGGTAAAGGCAAAACGAACATCGTGCGTCGCGCCCTCTACCAACGTAACTCCATCATGGTCGACACGCGAAACGTTGTCCGCACGTGCTGCCATACTAAAGCCTCCTAATAACACAAGTATCGCGGCGACGCCGCAGCAGTCCGTGTCATACGGCTGCCATACTTCATCAAAAGGATACCCGCAGCAGTACGGACCAAACGTAAAGGGAACGTAAGGAGATTGGAGGCTTTCGTTTACAAAGACGAACCACAACAAAAAAGGGGTGCGCCCAATCGGACGCACCCCATGCAGGTCGTTGATTAAGACGAACTAGAAGCTACCGCGCTTGAGGAAGTCGGGAAGCTCAAACTGGTCGTTACCAAAGTTGGGGAGCTCGGTACCGCCAACGTTGCGAGTCGGGGCAGCCTGAGCGGGGCTGGCAGCCGGAGCGGTGCGCTGCGGCTCGGCAGAAGCAGCGGCCTTGCTCTGGGACTGCTGAGCAGCGAAGAGCTCGTCCTGACGGTTGACGTTGGAGTCGGAGAAGCCCGTAGCGATAACGGTGATGCGCACCTGGTCGCCCAGGGACTCGTCCACAACGGTACCGAAGATGATGTTGGCCTCGGGGTCGACGGCGTTGGCGACAACGTCGGCAGCGTCGCTGATCTCCTGGATACCCAGGTCCTTGGAACCGGCAATGGAAAGCAGGACGCGCGTGGCACCATCGATGGAGCGCTCGAGCAGCGGGCTGGAAATAGCCTGCTGGGCGGCGTCGACGGCACGGGTGTCCCCAGAAGCGGTACCGATGCCCATCATAGCGGTACCGGCCTGCTTCATGATGGTCTTAACATCGGCGAAGTCCAGGTTGATGATACCGGGGACGGTGATGAGGTCGGTGATGCCCTGGGTGCCCTGGGAAAGGACGCCATCGGCGATTGCGAAGGCCTCGAGCATGGTGGTCTTCTTCTCGGCGATGTCGAGCAGCTTGTCGTTAGGGATAACGCTCATGGTGTCGACGCAATCGGAGAGCGTCTTAATGCCCTCTTCGGCGCTCTTCTTGCGCTTGCGGCCCTCAAAGGTAAAGGGCTTGGTCACGACGGCGACGGTCAGCGCGCCGACCTCGTTCATCGCGATATCGGCAACGATGGGAGCAGCGCCGGTACCGGTGCCGCCGCCCTCGCCGCAGGTGATGAACACCATGTCGGCGCCAGCGAGCGCCTCGGCGATGTCGTCGCGGGACTCATCGGCAGCCTTACGGCCGACCTCGGGGTTAGCGCCAGCGCCCAGGCCGCGGGTCAGGTCGGTGCCGATGTGCACCTTGATATCGGCATCAGAGCTCGCGAGTGCCTGAGCATCGGTGTTGATGGCAACAAACTCGCCGCCGCGGATGCCCTCTTCGATCATTCGATTGACCGCGTTGGTACCGCCGCCACCGACGCCGACAACCTTAATGACGGCAAGGTAGTTGTTGAGCTCTGACTCGTGCATGTCGGTCCTCCGAACAAAGGTTATAGCCATAGCATGGGTTGACCCCTGCGCACGTTAACCTTCAAGTTGAAAGTAAATGCAAAGGTAAACCGTATTATGTTTGCACATTATGAACGCATCAGTCAAATAATTGGCGGTGAAAATCAAACAAACCAGATAAACGGCGCGGTATACCCCGTCAACAAAGGCTAGAAGACGCTACGAGGTCGGCGCGTTCCTAAACGTATAGTTGCCAGGAGATCGAACGTTGATATACGTCACGCCCTCCACCTGCGAAAGCAGCTTGGTAACGATACGCTCCTTTTTGGCGATGTCGTCCGAATCGCCGAGCGACACCTCGATACCGTTATCGAGGTTCGCCGAGATGGCCTCGACCGAGGGCGTAGAAATATCCTTGACCTGGCCCAGGAACTCGCTCGAGAAACCGCGGACGTAATCCAAGCCGGCCTTGACGGCCTTGGAGTTTACCGCTTGCCCCGAAACCGGTGCGACATCGGCCGAGACATCGGTCAGCAGCACGGCACCGTAATGCTTAGCGAGCGCCAGGGCGGCATCGATGCCGTTTAGGGTGTTGGCACCCTCCCCCGTTGTGGTGACATTGCCCTGGTCGTCAACATCAACCGAGGTAGACAGCGGTGCAATCCATGTGTCATCGTCCCCGATCGCCCAGGCAAGATCGTCGGAGCTAATGTAGGCGATTGCGATAACTTTGCGTTCCGTCGGCGTGATGATGAGCGTATGGGGAAATTGTCGTTGGACATCCACGCCCGAGACCCACGGATTTTGCTTAAGGCCCTCGGTGATCTGGTCGGGATTCACATTGAACAGCGACGTGTTCTCGGGCAGATCGATCAGCTGGATGGCATCGTGCTTGGTCACATGCTCGCTACCCTGGATCTGAATATCGGTAGCGGCGAACAGGCCAGAGTTAATGACGACGACGGCAACGACCGCAAGCGCTGCCAGAGCGGCAAGGATGCCGCCCACGATTTTGCCCTTGCCCTTAACGGCAGAAGCGGCACCCGCCGCATGATTTGCCAGGGCGCCGATCGATGACAGCGGATTAGAGCCCTTTTTGCCCGATTGCGGTTTTGCGGAGGCCGACACCGACGTCAGCATACGTGGCTTAGATGCACCCAGCGCGCGACCGGGACGCGTCACCTTTGTCCCCAACGAGGGCTTGGGCGACGCTATGGGGCGAGAAGGTATGGCACCCATCGCCGGTTTGGGCGTCACCGAGGGACGTGCCACCGGACGAGCAACATTTTTTGCCGCGGGGCGTCCGCCAAGCTGCGAACCGGCAGTCGAACGCTTGGCAGGCCGCACGGACCCAGCAGGCTTAGAAGGCATAACGGATTTACGTTGAGGCTGAGACGGTGCGCCGGAACGCCCTCCGGCGCGGCGGAAGGTTGGTTTCGATGCTCTAGAAGCCGAGGAATTTAACTTCCGGTCTGAGCTCGATGCCATACGCCTCCCTCACCTTTCCGTGCACATGTCTGATAACCGCGGCCACGTCATCGGCCGAGGCGGTTCCGTTATTAACGATAAAATTAGCGTGTACGGGCGAAACTTCCGCGCCGCCAACCGAAAAACCCTTTAATCCACAATCCTCGATAAGCTTGCCCACGCTCGCATCGGGCGGGTTGCGAAATACCGACCCGCAGGATGCACAGCCCATGGGCTGTGTGCGCTTACGCCGCGTCAGGTACCGCTCCATACGTTCACGGATATCGGCCTTGGGCGCAGGTTTGAGCTTGAGCACGCACTCCAGAATGATCTCGTTACGCGGCAGGCTGCATTCACGGTAGCCCCAAGCGATCTCCGAGCCCGCGTAATGCTTGATGCCGGAGCTCGGGGCAAACGTAACGACATCTTCGACCAGCGAGCCAATCCACTCGGTCCGTGTGCCGGCATTCATAGATATCGCGCCGCCGACCGAACCAGGGATGCCAACGGCAAACTCAAGGCCCGAGAGGCTACGCGACAGGGCATCGTTGACCAGGCGCGCAAACATCACGCCCGCACCGACCGTCAGCGTACAACCGTCTTCGGCGACAACCGTCCGCTGGAACTCACGCCCCAACGAAATGACGGCGCCGCGATAGCCTGCATCGGCAACAAGCAGATTAGATCCCTTGCCGATAATGACCCACGGCACCTGCTCACGATCGAGCACCGCCACGGCGCGACGCAAGGCATGATAGCTGTGACACGTCACAAAGAGGTCCGCCTTGCCGCCGATACGATAGCTCGTATGGCGCGCGAGGCGTTCATCCTCAATTACGTCCGTTTCGATCATGCCCGATAGCGCCATGACGGCGTTAAACAGCCCCATGGTGTTTAAGCGTCTTTCTTGGCAGTCAGATACTCGATGATCTCGGGGCCGACCGTCGTGACGTCGCCGGCGCCCATGGTAAGCAGCAAATCGCCCTCGCCCACCATCTTCTCGAGCTCCTCATTGAGCTCAAGACGGCTCGAGCAGTACACGACCTCCTTGCCGGGGTGCTTGGCGCGCACGGTATCGGCAAGCATCTTGGACGTGACGCCCGGGATGGGCATCTCGCCGGCAGAGAACACGTCAATCAGCAGCAGCTTGTCAGCATTGGCGAATGCGTCGGCAAAGTCATCGCACAGAGCCTGCAGGCGCGAATAGCGGTGCGGCTGGAACACGACGTCGACATGTTTGTAGCCCAGCGAAGAGGCAGCAGCGAGCGTCGCCTTGATCTCGGTGGGATGATGGCCGTAATCGTCAACCACCGTGATGCCGTCGATATCGCCCACGTGGGTAAAGCGACGGCGGACGCCTTCAAAACTCGAAAGTGCCTTAGCGGCGGCGTCGATATCGAGGCCTAGGACATGGGCGACGGTCAAGACGGCCGTGGCGTTGAGCATGTTGTGACGACCGGGGTTGCTCTTAATCTCGACAGCGTGCTCGGTGCCGTCCTCAAAGCGAACGATAAAGTCGCTCTGGATGCCCTTGACATCCGGATGCACGCAGACGATGTCGTTGGTCTCGGCAAAGCCATAGGAAAGCACATGACGGCCCGTCGACTTGGCAAGCTCGACCAGATGCGGGTCCTCGCCACAGACGATGACCGTGCCGTCCTCGCCCACCAGACTCATAAACTTGGCGAAGGTGGCCTCGATCTCCTCGATACCCGAGTAATGATCGAGATGGTCGGCCTCGACGTTGGTCACGATGACCACATTGGGGTTAAGGAACAGGAAGGAGCTGTCGGACTCATCCGCCTCGGCGACAAAATAGTCGCCCGAGCCGTTCTTGCCGTTGGTATCGTAGCCCTCGACAATGCCACCGATCAGGAAGCTGGGGTCCAGACCCATGCGGTCGAGCATGGTGGCACACATCGAAGAGGTCGTGGTCTTGCCGTGAGTACCGGCGACGGCGACGGTGGTGTAGCCGTGGCCCAGAGCCGAGAGCATCTTGGCGCGAGGCCACACGGGAATACCCAGCTCGCGCGCACGGACGAGCTCGGGGTTGGACTCGGGAATAGCGGTAGAGACCACGACGACGTCGGGCTTGACCGCGTCGATGGTGGCGGCCTCATGGCCCACATGCACCTTCACACCAGCGCGGGTAAGCTGGCGGATATAACGTGACGTCTTAAGGTCGGAGCCGGTAACGGCATAACCGCGCTCGTGCAGAACGAGGGCGATGCCGCTCATGCCGGCGCCGCCGATACCGATAAAGTGGGCGCTCTTAAACTCGGGCGCGGAGGTTGCAGTCTGGGAATCAGCCATGTGCTCGTGTACTCCTTGCGTAAACACTGCCTGTAACCCGTCTACTGTACCGCACCTACCGCATCCGCGCGAGGGCGACCCGCGATATCCCGTCTAACTAACGCAATCCTTCTACCGCGTCTGCCAAAAGGACGGCAGCGCGGTCCTGGGCCAAACCGCGAGCCGCCTGACGCATGGCATCGCGCGCCTGCGCATCATCGATAAGATGCAGCAGCTCATCGGCAAACGCCTGGGTATCGATATCGGCATCGGCGCAGAGCACGCCAGCACCGGCATCGACCAGATAGCGGGCATTGGTGGTCTGATGATCGGCCGTCGCATGCGGATACGGCACCAGTACCGAAGGTGTAGCAAGGGCCGCGATTTCGGCAACGCTCGAAGCGCCCGAGCGCGAGAGGACCAAATCGGCCGCGGCCAGCATATCGCCCATATTGTCGATGTAGGGCTGGACGCGATACCGCTTCGCCTCCTCGGGCATCAGGGCAAGAGCACGCTCGGTGTCCTCGAAGCCATCGGCGCCCGTCGAATGCAAAACATAGAGATTATCGCGCGAGAGCAACTCGTTTTTAAGCGAAGCCACGCGCTCATTAAGATGTTGAGCACCAAGTGAGCCGCCAAAAACCAGCAGGAGTGTGGCGTCCTCAGGCACATCGAGAGCCCTGCGACCGCGAACCCGATCCCCCTCGATCACAGAACGGCGCACGGGGTTGCCGGTCATGAGCACATGGTCAGGATCGCCCTCGCGCTCAAACACGGAACGTGCTGCCGGCACCGAGATGCAAACGCGGGCGGCATGCGAACTCATCATCTTGTTAGCAAGGCCCGGAACGGAGTTCTGTTCGTGCAGCAGATACGGAATGCCCGCGTCTTTGCACCAGTCCAGAAGCGGGACCTCGACATAGGCGCCAAAACCTATAGCGACATCGGGCTTGCAGGCTTTAGAAAAATGGCTGCCGAGCGTGCGCTTCGCCTTATAGACACGCCACAGCGAGCTCAATGCCGTCCAAGGGCGAGAGCGGTCGAAGCCCGTAACCGTAATCGGCACAAAATCGAACCCTGCCTCGGGAACCAGACGACCCTCGAGCTTATGCGACTGACCCACAAACACAACGTGGTGGCCACGGTCACGTAGCTCCTCGGCCAAGGCGAGTGCGGGGTTGATATGTCCCGCCGTGCCGCCGGCTGCGATAGCAACGGTCATCTTATCGGTCATGGTAGTCCCTTCGTACGCGCGGCCCCTGGTCGTCGGTGCGCAAGCGCGCCGACGGGTCCGAATTCAAGTCGATCCGATTATATCCGCCACCCGTATTGCGCGGCGTTGGTCGTTGCGGGCGACTCTGCGGCGCCGAGCGTGCCCGGGGACGGGCATCCGACTCCGAAACAAAACCGTTCAAGACGGTAAAACCGCCACGCGACGAACGCTCCCCACGCACATGGGGAACCCCGGCGGTGCTTTCGTCCATAACGGCAAAGCTATCGCGACGACGATCGTATTCATCGCGTCGAGCGCTCTCGTGCGAAACGCGCAAGATAAGACCGGCGAGCATGAGCGACACGATAATCGACGAGCCGCCATAGCTGATAAACGGCAGCGGCTTACCCGTCATGGGAAACACGTTGAGAATACCCAGCGCGTTGATCAAAAACTGCACCGCGAGGATAACCGCAGAGCCCGAAGCCATGAGCGCCCCACGACGATCGGTAGCCTGCTCGGCGATTCGAAACGCCGAGTAGATCAGCATCGCAAACACCAAGAAAAACAGCAGCGTCCCCAAAAAGCCAACCTCCTCGCCAATGATGGCCAGGATGTAGTCGTTGTGCGCCTCGGGCAAATACGAGTACTTCATGGTTGAGTTGCCGATACCGCGGCCGCACAGTCCGCCCGAAGCAAACGCCATAATGGCGAGCGTTGCCTGATAGCCGTCTCCATACTCGTCGGCCCAAGGGTTCAAGGCAACCTGAATGCGCACCATACGGTACGGCTCGGCGACAAGCGCGACCACGATAACGACGATACCGATAAGAATCGCACCGATGATGAACTTAGGGTCAAGGCCGGCAAAGAGCGCCATGCACATGAGCGTCAACAGAATAATCAGGATGGTGCCAAAGTCGGGCTGAATAAAAATCAAGAAGACCGAAGGTCCCAAATAGAGACCCATGTTCTTAAGGAACTCATTGATGTTGCCACCGGGCGAAAACACACGGTCGAGCATAATGGCCGAATAGGCAATAGCAAACGGCTTGAGAAACTCCGATGGCTGAAACTGGATGCCGGCAATGTTCAGCCAACGCGTAGCGCCACGGCTACCGCTGCCAACAAGGAACACCGCAAGCAGCAATATCATCACAGCGATAAGAGCAAGTTTAAGAGCCCCTTCGCCAAACCAGCTATCGGGTGCAACGCGCGCGATGAACTCGAGGGCGGCAACGCCGACGACAGTGAACATAAACTGCCGGAACAAAAAGTAGGTCGCGGAGTCGTTCTCGTGAAGCGCCTCGACTGAAGATGCCGAGTACACCATAAGCAGGCCAAAACAGACCAGCGAGAACAGGCAGGTCAAAAAGACCAGGCGGGGTCGCATGATACGTGCGGGGACGCCGGCGATATAACGTTCGCCGATGCCCTGTGTGCGACGACCGGCGCGCGGCGTGCTGCGCTGCGAGGAAGCACGGTCCGAGTCGGGCCTCCTCATATTCTGTCGGGGGCTCTCCTCTCTCACCGGCAACCCCTATTCCATTTGTGTATTGGACGCAGCGGCAAGCTGGGCCACATAGTCCTTAAACACGCGGCCGCGCTCCTCGTAGCCCGAGAACTCATCGAACGAAGAGCAGGCGGGCGACAGTAAGATCACATCGCCGCGGCTCGAGAGCGAACGGGCAACATCCACGGCATCGCGCAGGTCGTCGGCCTGGGCGATATCGACATCACCGTCGACATCCGCTTCGTCCATAGCGGCGGTAAAGCGCTCGCGCGCGTCGCCAAAGCAGACCACCGAACGAACGTTGTTCATCACAACGCGGGCAAAGGACTCGAGCGGCGTGCCCTTATCGTGACCGCCGAGCAGCAAGATCACATCGTCATCAGGAAACGCCGTCAGGGCCTTTTCGACCGCATCGGTGTTCGTTGCCTTGGAATCGTTAACATAGCGCACGCCATCGATCTCGCCACAGGGCTCAACGCGGTGCTCCAGCGGCTGGAACGAGACCAGGCCGCGACACACACCGTCAACATCGGCGCCGACCGTCAGGGCCGCCGTGGCAGCACACAGGGCATTGATTACATTGTGATGGCCCGAAATCTTAAGCTCGGACGTATCGACGAGCGGGGTCTCGAAGCCCTTCAGGCGAACGACCATCTTGCCATCGCGCACAAATGCGGCGTCCTCGCCCGCAGGCTCGTCAAAAGCAACCTTGCAGATGCGACGGCCCGGAACATAGATGTACTCATCGAACTCGTGGATACCGGCATCCTCGACGTCAACAATCACCAGGTCATCGTCAACCATATTCTCGAAGAGCTTAATCTTGGCGAGCGCATAGTTCTTATGGCTCTTATGCCAGCCCAGATGGTCGGGGGTAATGTTGAGCAGCACCGCCACACGGGGGTGAAGCTCCTGGGTCGTTGCGATCTGATAGCTCGAAAGCTCCGCCACAAACCACTCGTTATGCGCACGGCCATCGATCTCGTTCACCGGAGGCTCGCCAATGTTGCCGACAGCAACGCTCGCCTCGCCCGCTGCCTTAAGCAGGTAATCGGTCAGTGACGTGGTTGTCGTCTTGCCGTTGGTGCCCGTAATGGCAATCCAATTTTGGGGAGACAGACGGTAAGCAAACTCGGGCTCACCCATAATCTGGGCAGCGTGATCACGGCCAGCCTTAAAGAATGCCGAGAACTCCGAGATGCCCGGACACGTCACGCATACATCAAACGCGCCCTCGACCTGCTCGGTTCCGTAGACAAACGATGCCCCGTGCGCCTCGAGCGAGCGCGTGGCATCGTTGGGCTCGGACGTGCCGCCACCGTAAACGGTAACGGCACTCACACGCTCGGGATGTGCAAGCGCCCAGCGAGCGACATCAAGACCGGACTTACCCTGGCCCAAAACGAGCAGGCTAAAGACATCAGCAAGAGGCATGAAAGACCACTATCCCAACTGGAAGAACAACGCGAGGCCCAGGGCTCCGAAGGCCGCGGCGACAATCCAAAAACGGATGACGACCTTGGTCTCGGCCCAGCCCTTCTTTTCGAAATGATGATGAATGGGCGCCATAAGGAAGACGCGCTTGTGCGTAAAGTGGAAATAGACAACCTGGATCATGACCGACAGGGTCTCGACGATAAACAGACCGCCGATGATGAGGGAAACGACTTCGGTGTTGGTCATGATGGAGGTGCAGGCAACAGCGGCACCCAGGGCAAGCGAGCCGGTATCGCCCATAAAGATGCTCGCCGGATAGCAGTTGAACCACAGAAAGCCCAAGCAGGCACCGGCACACGCGGTGCAGAAGATGGACAGGTTCACGTCTCCGTGCAAAAACGCCATGGCAGCCATGGCCAGCATGGCGATCATGGAGGTGCCGCCGGCAAGACCGTCCAAGCCGTCGGTGAGGTTTACGGCGTTGGAAAGGCCCGCGATCATCAGCCAGCAAAAGACAAGGTAGAGCCACGGAAAAGAGAGGCCGCAAATGGTGGTCGAGAGCACACCAAGGTCGATCGTCAGGCCACCGGGGAAACGGATCTCGGGGGCGACGCCGCACCAGTTGACAGCAAGCACGGTAAAGGTAACGCAGATGAGGGTAAGGCCAATCATCTTGGCGTGAGGCGTCAGGCCGAGCGAGCGGCCGTGCGTGACAGAAGTCAGGTCGTCGATGAGGCCAAGAACGCCGGTTGCCAGCGTGGCGAGCAGCACAAGCACGAGCTCGGTGGTGAGCTTTCCCATCAAAAGGCAGGTCAGCGAAACGGCAACCAGGATGATGACGCCACCCATGGTGGGCGTGCCCTGCTTAATCAGGTGACGCTTGGGGCCATCGGCGCGAACCTGCTGGCCGATGCCCTCGACCTTCAGGAGCTTAATCCACCACGGCATAAGCAGCATCGCGATGACGGCGGCGATGCCCAATCCCAAAAATGCCTGGTACGTAGGATACGAAGGATTGCCGAACATGGACTAGCACACACCTTCCACAAAGCGATCGAGCTCAACGAAGCGTGAGCCCTTGACCAGCACGACATCATGCTGCTCAAGAGCGCCGCCCATACGGTCGAGCACCTGCTGATAGTCGGAGAACACCTGAATGCGGTCCTCATCCATACCCATCATGCGCGCGGCCTCGGCCATACGCTGGGCAAGCTCACCGCCGACACATGCGAGCATATCGAGCTTCTTGGCCGCCGCATAGGCGCCCACCAGCTCATGCATGCGAGGAGCCTCGTCGCCCATCTCGCCCATCTCGCCCAGAACCGCCATGCGCGAACCCGTGCACGAAAGCGAACACAGCAGGTCGAGGCCGGCTGCCATCGATTCGGCACTGGCGTTATATGAGTCGTCGATGACGCGAGCGCCGCTCTTGGCGCGCTTGATTTCCTGGCGATGCCCGGTAATCGTAAGACCCCTAAAGGCGGCATCGATCTGCTTGGGCGTCACGCCAAGACGATAGGCAACCGCCGCGGCCTTGACGGCATTGGGAACGGACTGCGCGCCGGGAATGGCAAGCAGTGTGTCGATAGTCTCGCCCAAGCCAAAATCGAGCGTAAAGACCGGGCGTCCCTCGTCATCAATGCGAATGTCGCACGCACGGACCTCATCGTCGTCCGAGACGCCCGCAAGCATCACGTCGACGCCCGCAGGCGCGGCAAAGGTGTCGCGGATGAACGGGGTAAAGTCGTCCTCACCACCCAAAACCAGCAACGGGAGAAGGTCTCCGGCGGCGCACATGCCGCCAACAATCTCGGATTTGGCACGAGCGATGTTCTCGCGACTGCCCAGAATACCGATATGGGAGGTGCCGATCTTGGTCACAATGGCAAGGTTGGGATTGGCGGACTGAGACATGCGCTCAATCTCGTGGAAATGGTTCATGCCCATCTCGAGCACCAAAACCTCGGTGTCGGCAGGGGCCGCCAGCACCGTGAGCGGCATACCGATCAGGTTGTTGTAGTTACCCTTGGTTGCCCAAACGCGATAGCGCTTGGCGAGCACCGCGGCGAGCACGTCCTTGGTCGTCGTCTTGCCGATAGAGCCGGTAATGCCAATTACCAGGCAGCCAAGCTCCAAACGATAAGCGTGAGCCAGGCGCAGCAAAAACTCCTCGGGGTCATCGGTATGCAGGATGGCGCAGCCCTTCTCATGGGCCAGCGAAAGCAGCTCGGCATCGGGCTCGCGCGTCATCACTACGGCGCCGGCACCCGACTCGATGGCACGGGAAGCAAAGTCGTTGCCGTCGACCTTTTCACCCGGGAAGGCGACGAATATCGTGCCCTCCTCAACCTGGCGCGAGTCGATAACGCAACCGCAGCATACCCGATCGGCTTCTCCCGTCACGGTTCGGGCCCCTGTTGCGGCCGCGAGATTGTTGACGGCGATCTCTATCATTGCAGCTCCCCTGTAAACCTAATAATGCTATCGGCGTATTGTATCCCAGCGCCGCCTACGCGTGGTGCAGGGCGTGTGAACAACCCGGATTAACCGACTGGCCATTTCATAGATAGTAACCCCCTACTTGGTGCGTGGGACACCCAACACGTCAAGCGCGCTGGCCATAATGGACTGGAACGGCACTGCGGCGGCATCGGAGCCTGACGGGGTTCCGTCAAGGGTGATATAGCACAGGACCTTGGGCGACTGCGCCGGGGCAAACCCCATAAAAGACGACATGTAGTTCTCTTTGAGGTAGCCGCCGTTCTCATCGGCGCGCTCGGCCGTACCGGTCTTGCCCGCCACGTCGTAGCCGTCCACCGCGCCGCCAACACCCGTTCCCTCGGCAACGACCGTCTGCATACACGATGTCACCTGCGAGGCGGCCTCCTCGGAAATCGCGCGATCCCCCTCGCCCCAATCCTTTTCATCGCCCTTGCTCGACTTATAGAAGTGCGGAGTCATCATCACGCCGCCGTTCGCGATGCCGCCCACGGCACGTGCGACCTCAATCGGCGAGACGGACAGCGCCTGGCCAAAGCTCATAGCACCCAAGGTGGCACCATCGTACTGGTCGCGCTCCTTGACGATGCCCAGGCTCTCACCCGGAAAATCGACACCGGAGCTATGACCGATACCCCACTTGTCCACATAGGTGGCAAAATCATCGGCACCGATCTTGCGCCCCACCAGGACAAAACCGACATTGGACGAACGGCGCATCATCTCGCGTACGTCCATTGTCATGGTGTAGTCACGCTTGTCGGCATCGGTAACGGTATCGTCGCCCACCTTGATACTCGCGGGAACCTCAAACGATGTGCTCGGGCGCACAACGCCCAAATCAAATCCGGCGCCCGCAACCAGCGTCTTAAAGACCGAACCGGGCTCGTAGGCATCCGTCACCAGACGAAGGTTCATGTCCTCGGTCTTGGCGTTTTCCAAATTGGTCTGGTCGTAGGTCGGATACGAGCAGGCGGCCAGGATCTCTCCAGTCGTCGGGTCGGTCACCAGGGCCGACCCGTTTTTGGCCTTCGTCTTCTCGACCGCCTCGGCCAAGGCATCTTCCGCGGCGCGCTGAATGTTGACGTCGATCGTCGTCACGATATCCACGCAATCGATCGCAGCAACCTTGTTATAGGCACCGCCCGCGATGTAGCCGCCATCTCTTGCGCGCTCGCGCACAAGAGAGCCATTCGTTCCGGTCAGAAGCTCATCGTATTGTTTTTCGAGTCCCGTCAGGCCAGCGTTGTCCACGTTCACGACGCCCAGCAGCTGAGAAGCCAGGTTTCCATACGGGTAAACCCGCTTCATCGCCTGCTCAAAGAGCACGCCGGGTAGATTCTTCTTTTCCAGGGCGGCAGCGTCATCCTCGTCGACCTGGCGCTTGATATACACCCAGGAACCATCAGACAGTACCAGCTTGCGACAGGTCTTTTTATCGATACCGGTGGCCTTGACCAGCGCCGAGACCGTCTTGTCGACGTCCTCGACAAGCTGAGGGTTCACGGCGACATTGCGGCATTCGACCGACGACGTCAGCACGTTGCCGTTGCGGTCGTAGATAGTGCCACGTTTGGCATAGAGCGTCTGTGAGAGCAGGCGACGCGCGTCCGCGCGCTCGCGCAGCTTGTCAGCATTCACGATCTGGTATTCGGCAAGACGGAAGACGCCCGCGGCAAGGCCAACCCCGATACAGCCCATAACGACATCGCGGCGAGGCAGCGGCGATCCCGTAACCCATTCAGACGACGACCCCTTGCGCGCGCCCGTATTGCGTACCCGAGGTCCGCCCGAGCCACGAAGACGCGACGCAGGGTCGTTGCCATAGGACGGCCCCGCGTTGTAAGATGGCCGACCCGTTCCTTGATAACCAGAACGTCCCCGCGAGGAGGGACGTCCAGACCCGTGGTCCCCGTCGGAACCGCGGCGATAGTCATTTGTCATACTCAGCTACCGTCTTATTTACTGAGCGGCCGCAGTCGAGCTAGCGCCCGCGGCTGCATCCTGCGAAAAGTCAAGCGTAACGCTCTCGCTGGGCTCCACCATGCCATAGGCGCCCGAAAGATCGCGAATACGTGTGTCGGCACCATAGACCGAATGCATGACCTCAAGGTTAGAACTCTCGTCGGTCGCCTTCTCGAGCGTGCTGGCAAGCTCTGCGTTGCCGTTGAGCACCTGGGCCGTGACACCGGCAAGTGCCACGCGGGCGACACCGATCGTCATGAAGACAGCCGCGAAGCAGCAAACCGGATTACGAACGCTCATGAAAACCGGGCTTACCGCCTGGTTTGCCTGACGGCCCGCGCCCGTGTAGACATCAAAACGCGGCGTGCGTTGCTCACGAGGGGCAACGGGCGCCTGCGGTGCCTCGCGGTAGGCGGGCATGGCGTTCATATCATAGGCGAGTGCTGCGTTTGAGGTGTTATAGCCCATGATATGCCGCCTCCCATCCCGAGTACGTTGGTAG
The DNA here is from genome assembly GCA_900547125.1 of uncultured Collinsella sp. Taxonomy (GTDB): domain Bacteria; phylum Actinomycetota; class Coriobacteriia; order Coriobacteriales; family Coriobacteriaceae; genus Collinsella. The sequence goes on along the minus strand of URFU01000013.1, from coordinate 9,686 downwards.
TGTGTTTAAGCTTCGTTTATGGTGCGAGCGGGAGGTCCAATTTCGCGCGGTCGCGCCTACAGGCGCTGCGCCACGCGGATTTTGGCTGATCTCGCCCGAGGGTTGCGCGCAACCTCATCGGGTTGGGCAACCAAGGGTTTGCGGGTGATGACCTTGAGTATCGGCACGTTGCCGCACACGCACACCGGAATCTCCGGCGGGCACGTGCACCCCTGGCTCATCTCCTTAAAGTGGTTCTTTACGATACGGTCCTCGAGCGAGTGATACGAGATGACGCAGATGCGTCCGCCCGGGTTGAGCCACCTGGTGGCGGCATCAAGCCCCCTCTCGAGCACATCGAGCTCGTGGTTGACCTCGATGCGAATGGCCTGGAAGCTCTTCTTGGCCGGGTGCCCACCATGCCGACGAGCGGCAGCCGGAATGCCAGCCTTGATGATCTCGACAAATTGGCCTGTAGTTTCGATCGGTTCTTGCTCGCGACGGCGCACAATCTCGCGCGCAATCTGCGAGGCGAACTTCTCTTCGCCGTAGACGCGTAGAATCCGGGCGAGGTCGTGTTCGTTATAGGTGTTGATGACCTCAGCTGCGTTTAGGGTGTTGTTACCCGGATCCATCCGCATGTCCAATGGGGCATCTTCGTTATACGAAAAGCCCCTGCCAGGGATATCGAGTTGCGGTGACGAAACGCCCAAGTCAAACAGGAAGCCATCGACCCCGGGCACCTCGGCCGAGCAAAGCAGCTCGTCCAAGTCGCCGAAGTTGCCCTTCAGCAGCTGGTGCGGGACGCCGGGAACCTCGCGGTCCAGACGGGCACCAGCGGCCTCGAGGGCCATGTCGTCCTGATCGACGCCGAGCAAAAGGCCCGTCTCCCCCACCTGCGCGGCCATCTTTACCGAATGACCGGCACCGCCAAGGGTGCAATCGCAGACAACGGAGCCGCTCTTGAGCTGCAGCGACTCAAGCACTTCGCCGAGCATGACAGGTTCATGCCGATATTCTTGTGTCAAGATCCCACGCTCCATCCGTTACTCGTGCCTTGCCCTTACGAGAAGAAGAGGTCAAGCAGAGCCTCGTCGTCATCGTCCTCATCGGCCGCGGCGCGGTCCCAAACCTCAAGGTGGTCGTAGTTGCCCACAACCGTGACCTCGCGGTCAAGGTTCGCCTGCTTGCGGAGAGACTCAGAAAGACCGATACGACCGGCGCTGTCCACATCCATCGACGTGGTGCGCTTGTTGATCGCCCTCATGAGCTTCTGGTCGTTGATGTCACGCGGGTTAAAACCCTCGTGGCCCTCACGACCCGCGAAGAGTCCTTCGACCCACTTATCGAAGGCCTCGGCAGAGAACACGTACAGAGCATCGACATCCAGGGCTTTGAACACGCGAACGTGCTCTCCAAGTTCCTCGCGAAGGGGTGCAGGCAGGGACAGACGACCTTTTGCATCGAGATTGCGCTCGTATGCACCAGTCATTCCCATGTGCGCCCTCCCCTCGGTTACTCAGATGGCACGTACGCGGGGAACCACCCCGCCTGTCGACGTCATTAATAATATGGGGAACCGCCCCATTTTTCAACACTTTTCCCCACCCTTTCCCCCACCCTACCCCAGCACTCCACCCCCTAACTATTGGGCGCCACCCCCGAGCATATGTTCGAAAACACAATATGTTGTGTTTAACGCAAAGGCGGGATGCCACCTGTAGCACCCCGCCTTTCAACCTCAACCTTCAAGTTGACCTTGAGGCGATTTTTATGTCCCTTTACATGCCGTTCACATCGCCCCCAAACTCTCCCACGCGCGGCATGTGCACCCCGCCGTGCCATTGGCCGGTGGCGCAAAATGGGACGGACCCCCGATTGCCAAAACGTGCGCAACAGCACGTTCCAGCAATCGGGGGTCCGTCCTCGGATAGCATGTAATCGCAGCTCAGCAGCGTATTAGCGATGTGCCAGCGGGTGGGCCGCCAGGTAAACCTCAGTCAGCTGCGTACGATCGACATGCGTGTAGACCTGCGTGGTCGAAATATCGGCATGGCCCAAAATCTCCTGCAACACACGCAGGTCGGCACCGCCCGCGAGCATGTGGGTGGCAAAGGAGTGGCGCAGGGTGTGGGGATGGAGCCCAACCAGCCCCACCTGGCGCCCATACCGCTCGCATATCGCATGCACGGCCTGGCGCGACAGGCGACGCCCGTTCTTATTTAAAAAGGCCGCCAAGGTCTCCGTCCCGTGAGCATGCGCGGCCAGGAGAGCACGCCCGTCACCTATATAGTGTGTCAGGGCACGCGCCGCGCTTCCCACCAACGGGGCCAGACGCTCCTTGGAGCCCTTACCGCGTACCAGGACAAACCCGTCATCGATATGGATATCGCCCACATCGAGCCCAACCAGCTCACTCACACGCAAACCGCATCCGTAGAGCACTTCCAAGATGGCATGATCGCGCAGCCCCATCTCGCCCTCGGGAAAGTCTTGATCGAGCAGTGCCGAGACATCCTCCACCGAAAGGTATTCCGGCAGGCGATCTACCTTTTTGGGCAGGCGCAACGCCGCCGTCGGGTTTTGGGCCACGGCCCCGTCGCGCACCAAAAAGGCATGCAGGCCCTTCACGGCAGCAAGCGCGCGCTCCACCGAGGCGTCGGAATAGCCTCCGTCGCGGCGATCGGCAACAAAGTCCTCCACGACCTGACGGGTTACCTCTTCAAAAGACACAATGCCCGCCCGCTCCAGATAGGCGCAGTACGTCGTCAGGTCACGACGGTAGGCCGCAATCGTATTGCGCGCCAAACCCCGCTCGACCGCAAGGTAATCGAGATACTCCCCCGCCACCACAGCGAGCGACGAGGGAGTAGCTTCGGTATGTTCTTGGTTCTCCGGCACCCTTAGTCCGTAGCGAGGTTCTTGGGCGTCACCTGCAGACGGTCGACACCCTCGTGCTGGCCGATCGAGGCGCGCACGAACTCGCGGAACAGCGGCTGCGGGTTGGTCGGGCGGCTCTTGAACTCGGGATGAGCCTGAGTTGCCACATACCACGGATGCACGTCGCGCGGCAGCTCGACCATCTCGACCAGGCGCTCGTCGGGCGAGAGGCCAGAGATAACCAAGCCGGCATCCTCGAGCTGGTCGCGGAAGGCGTTGTTGAACTCAAAGCGGTGACGGTGACGCTCGTAGACGAGTTCCTCGCCATATGCCTCGCGAGCAAGGGTATCGGCGGCGAGCTTGCACGGATAGGCGCCCAGGCGCATGGTGCCGCCCTTCTCGGTCACGTCCTCCTGCGAGCTCATCAAGTCGATGACACTATACGGGCCATCCGGATCGAACTCGGAAGAGCTGGCGCCGGCAAGGCCGACGACGTTGCGGGCGAACTCGCACACGGCCACCTGCATACCCAGGCAAATGCCCAGATACGGAATCTTGTGCTCACGGGCAAACTCGGCCGCGAGGATCTTGCCCTCCAGGGCGCGCTTGCCAAAGCCGCCGGGGACCAGGATGCCCGAGGCGTCGCCCAGAACCTCGGAGACATTCTGCTCGTCGAGGCTCTCGCCGTCGACCAGCTGGACGTCCACATGGCGATCGTAGAAGACGCCCGCATGGTGCAGGGCCTCGATAACCGACAGGTACGCATCGGGCAGCTGCGTGTACTTACCCACGACGGCAATCTTAACCTTATCGGCGTGATGGTTGGCATGGTTCTGCTTACGCAGGAACTCATTCCACTCGCTCATGTCGCGCTCACGCGGATCCAGACCCAGGCGCTCGCAAATGCGCAGGTCAAAGTCCTGCTCGGCAAGCAGCTGCGGAACATCGTAAATGCTCGCGCAGTCCTCGTTGGTAAAGACACAGTCGGTGTCGACGTCGCAGAAGCTTGCGATCTTGCCGCGGATGGCATCGTCGATATGGTGGTCGGAGCGCAGAACGATAATATCGGGCTGGATACCAAAGCTGCGGAGCTCCTTGACGGAGTGCTTCGTCGGCTTTGTCTTGACCTCGTGGGCGGCGGCGATATAGGTAACGAGCGACACGTGTATGTAGCAGACGTTCTCGGGGCCGGCCTCCTTGCGATACTGGCGAATGGCCTCGACAAACGGCTGCGACTCGATGTCGCCGATGGTGCCGCCCAACTCAGTGATGACCACGTCGGAGCCGGTCTGCTCCTCAATACGACGGAACTTATCCTTAATGGCGTTCGTGACGTGCGGAATCACCTGCACGGTGCCGCCCAAAAAGTCACCGCGACGTTCACGGGCGATCAGGCTCTTATAGATGGCACCAGTCGTAAAGTTGGAATCGCGGGTCAGGTTCTCGTCAATAAAGCGCTCGTAGTGGCCCAGGTCCAGATCGGACTCGTAGCCGTCCTCGGTCACAAAGACCTCGCCATGCTGGAACGGGCTCATGGTGCCGGGGTCGACGTTCAGATACGGGTCGGCCTTTTGCATCGTTACCTTGTAGCCGCGCGACTTGAGCAGACGGCCCAGCGAGGCCGCGGTAATACCCTTACCCAGAGACGAAACCACACCGCCGGTCACGAACACATGCTTGGTCATATTGAGTTACCTGCGCTTCCCGTAGAAGTTGTCCATACACATCTTACGGGTCTTCATTGTAATACTCGCGACGCGCGCCGCACACAATTTTTCTTACGCGCAATCGCATTTCTCCATCTCGAAACAAAACGCCGTCCGGTTGCCCAGACGGCGTCGTTTCCACTATGAATGCACGCTGTTATCGATCGGCGACTTCGTCCTTGATCAAGTCCCACACGAGCATACCGGCACGGATGCCCTCTAGATACCATTCGCCACGCTCCGTGAGACAAATACCATTTGCGAGCTGGCCGCCGTCGTCGCTGTAGCGCGAGACGACCTCAATGATGTCTTCGGATTCCAAGCGTTCAATTGCCGCGCGGGCGCGATATGGAGACACCCCCACACGCTCGGCAAGCGTCTTGCGCGAAAAGCCATAAAATCCGCCGTTGTCTTCGGACTGCTGTGCGATCTCCATCAGCACCTGCACCTCGACACGCTTCATATCGTTGACACTCGCACGACCCTTGCCAGCCATGGCAGCCTCCTCAAACCGAGCACGGGCATCACTTGCACCGTGCGCGACCGGCACACCCCATGATGGCCGGCAACATCCATCATGCGGCATCCCCGCAAAAGGATGAAACAGTTAGGGTTATTGTATACCGCCCAAATCGCTTATAGGCAGGTAAACGGGCTATTTTTAGGTTAAACGGTAGCTTTGTTGATAAAAGGGGCACACCGAATGTATATCCGATGTGCCCCTTTCAGACCAATTTATCCAGGCTTAGCGGTGGAAGAAACCACGGCGCTCGAACTTGGGCTCGCAGCACACGTTGATGCCTAGCTTGCGCAACACCGTCTCGTCCGTCGGCGAGATGATCACGCTAAAGAAGGCATCGCAGCCGCGCAGCTGCTCCAGGCCCGAAAGGACGCGGGCCGCCGTCTCGCTCGTTGCCGAGGTGATCGAGAGCGCCATAAGCGTCTCGTCGGTGTGCAGGCGCGGGTTCTTGCTACCCAGGAAATGCGTCTTGAGCTTGCTGATAGGCTCGATCGCCTCATCGCTAATGACCTCGAGCTCAAGGTCGACGCCCGAGACATGCTTGAGGGCGTTCATAATGAGCGAACTTGCGGCACCCAGGCGCGTGGAGGTCTTACCGGTCACCACGGAGCCATCGGGCATGACCATGGCGCCTACGGGGCCACCCGTCAGCTGCTCCCTGGTAAGGGCGGCCGAGCGTGCCGGCGAGTAGTTCTTGTCGATACCGGCCTTCTTCATAATGATCTTGAGACGGTCGACTTGCTCATCGCCCACGCCGGTACGGCGCACATTTTCGACCGCGGTAAAGTAGCGGCGGACGATCTCCATCTTGGAAGCGTCGCGGCAGGCATCGTCATCGGTAATGGCAAAACCGACCATATTGACGCCCATGTCCGTGGGGCTCTGGTAGGGGCTCTTGCCCAGGATCTTTTCCATCAGAGCACGGACCACCGGGAAAGCCTCGACGTCACGGTTGTAGTTGACCGTGGTCTTGTTGTAGGCCTCCAAGTGGAAGGAGTCGATGATATTGGCATCGTCGAGGTCGGCCGTGGCGGCCTCGTAGGCGATGTTGACCGGATGCGTGAGGGGCAGATTCCAGACCGGGAAAGTCTCGAACTTGGCGTAGCCGGCGGCGGTGCCGTGCTTGTGCTCGTGATAGAGCTGAGACAGGCAGGTGGCGAGCTTACCTGAACCAGGACCCGGCGCGGTGACTACGACGAGCGGACGAGTGGTCTCGACAAACTCGTTCTTGCCATAGCCGTCGTCGGACACGATCAGGTCGACGTCGTGCGGATAGCCCTCGATGGGATAGTGCAACTTGGCGGGAATGCCGAGCGCGTTCAGGCGATTGCGGAAGACGTCGGCGGCGGGCTGGCCAGCGTACTGGGTGATGACCACGGCCGCGACAGCAAAACCGTTGCCGCGGAACAGGTCGACCAGGCGCAAGACGTCCTCGTCATAGGTAATGCCCAGGTCACCGCGAGCCTTGTTCTTCTCGATGTGGTTCGCGTTAATGGCGATGATGACCTCGACGTCGTCGGCTATGCTCTTGAGCATGCGAAACTTGCTGTCCGGCTCAAAACCCGGCAGCACGCGGCTCGCGTGATAGTCGTCAAACAGCTTGCCGCCAAACTCCAAATACAGCTTGCCGCCAAACTGCGAGATGCGCTCCTTAATGTGAGCGGCCTGCAGCTCGATATACTTCGCGTTGTCGAAACCCTGGCGCATATATGGCTCCCGTCCCGTTTCCATTTAATGTTCTAGGCGATTATAACGGAGCCCGCCCTCCCCGCTACCCAGACCATCAACAGGCACCAACCAAACACGCCATCAATAAGTTGCGGTGAAATAGTTCCCGTTTAACCCCTCAAGACGGCCAAACAGGAACTATTCCACCGCAACTTCCCCTTTTGGCGCGAAGTAACCTGACCCCTTTGCACCAACAACAGAAACGTCGCGGGCAGAGAACGGACAGCGAACGGGTACCAGAGCGAACAAGCAGCCCCCTGCACCAATTAAGGGGAACGTCGCAGGTTGAGCATAAGTCAGCGAGCGACGTCCAGGACGTACAAGTTGGCATGAAAAAGGCAAGGCATAGACCTTCTGGTCATGCCTTGCCTTTTGAATGACAAATTGTCGTCCTGGGCAGCGCGCAGCGTCGACTAGTTGCGCGGTTCGTAGAACCGCGCAACATGAGAGCGCCCCCTCCCGCGCACGGAACGGAAGGGGGCTAAAGGTAGGAGTCTACCGGTGGGTTTACCCCACCGGACAGACGATGACCAGGTGATCCTTTACAGGATCGGCAAGGTTTCCGTGGGGTACCCGTTGGGTACTTAGAGCAGCACGCAGGCGACGGTCAGGATGACGGCGCAGACGACGGAGAGCGCGACGATGAGCTTAAGGGCAAACTTGAGCCAGGTCGTCCACTCGATCTTGGCCAGGGCGAGACCGCCCATGATGGCGCCGGAGGTCGGGGTGAACAGGTTCACGACACCGATGGCGGCGGAGAAGATCATGACCATGACCTCGGGCGAGAAGCCGAGCTTAACAGCCAGCGGTCCCATGATGGGCATGGAGACGGTGGCCATACCGGAGGTCGAGGGGATCAGGAAGGACAGGCCGAAGTAGACCAGGAAGCTCATGGGAGCGAAGATCACGCCGGACAGGCCAGCCAGAGCATTGGCGGCAGCGTCGAGGACGTAGCCATCGAGGCCGGAGTTAGCCATGAGGACGGAGATACCACGGGCGAGGGCGATGACGAGAACAACGGACATCATGTCGGCAGCGCCGGTGATGAAGGTGTTAACGATCTGCTTCTCGGACAGGCCACCGATGATACCGATCAGGACGGCCATGAGGAAGAACCAGGTGGAAGCCTCGTCGAAGTACCACTGGCCAATGGGCAGGCCGGTGATCAGGGCAGACCAGCCCTGGACGACGGCGTTACCGTCGGCGTCGTAGACAGCGCCAGCGTCGAAGAAGTTGGCGACGCCCTCGTTGAGGTCGGCCAGCGGGATGAAGCCGACGATCATGACGACGAAGGTGAAGGCGAAGGCGATCAGAACACCCTTCTGACGACCAGTGAGCTTGACCTCATTGTGAACCTCGGAAGCAGCCTTGCCGTGAGCCTCTTCGGCGTCCTTAAGCTCCTGCATCGACAGGATGGTGGAACCCTTGTCAGCCTTGACCTTCTTGGCATAGTTCATCACGAAGACGATGGACATAGCGGTAGTGACAATCCACAGGACGGCACCGAGGCCGATGATGATGGACTGGTTGACCTCAATGCCAACGCCGGTCAGAGCGTCAACGGCAGCGCCGACGGCGAACGGGTTAACCGTGGAGCCCAGGCAGCCGCAGCCAGCGCCGAGCAGGACGGTAGCGGCACCGACCATGGGGTCGAAGCCAGCGGCCATCATGGTAGCGGCGAGCAGGGCGTAGAAGGGAACGGTCTCCTCGCACATACCATAGGTAGTACCACCGAGGGAGAAGATGAGCATCAGCACGGGAATGAGCATGATCTCGTTGCCCTTAAGCTTCTGCACCAGAACGGCGATGCCGTTGTCCAGGGCGCCGGTCTCGGTCATCATGCCGAGGAAGCCGCCCAGGATCATAACGAAGAGGCAGACGGGCAGAGCGTCAGCGAAGCCCTTAATCGGGGCGGTACAGAAATCGCTCAGACGGGCGGCAGTAACCGCGCCGCCGGACGTACCGGAGACGATAACGGTAACAACTGCAACAATTGCCAGCAGAGCAAGAAGAATGGTGAACGATGAAGGCATACCGCGCTTTTTCTTAGCGGTCTCAGTCATAGTTCTCATCCCCCCTTCATAAATCATTTACTGATCTCGCGCGAAGCGGATCTTCCGTGCCGTGCCCACCGCCCGACGCGAGATATTTACCAGACAAAGCCGCTCGGGGTGTGCAGCAAGACACCCCGAGCGAGATGCTAGATGCTCTTACTTGAGCGTGGCGTACATGACAGCCTTAATGGTGTGCATGCGGTTCTCGGCCTCGTCGAAGACCTTGGAAGCGGGGCTCTCGAAGACCTCGTCGGTGACCTCCTGCTCGGTGATGCCGAACTGCTCGCACTTCTCGGCGCCAATCGTGGTGTTGGTGTCGTGGAAGCTGGGCAGGCAGTGCAGGAAGATGGCACCCGGGTTGGCCATAGCCATGACCTCGGAGGTGACACGAGACGGAGTGAGCTGAGCGATGCGCTCGGCCCAGACCTCGTCGGGCTCGCCCATGGAGACCCACACGTCGGTGTAGATAACGTCGGCACCGGTGACGCCGTCCTTGACGTCGGTGGTCAGCTTGATGGTGCAGCCGTTGGCCTCGGCGATGGGCTTGCAGGCCTCGATGACGTCGTCGGCGGGCATGCACTCCTCGGGGCCGCAGGCCACGAAGTTCATGCCGAGCTTGGAGCAGACAACCATGAGGGAGCGAGCAACGGTGTTCTTGCAGTCGCCCATGAAGACGAGGGTTTTGCCCTTGATGTCGAAATTGAAGTTCTCCTGGACGGTCAGGATGTCGTCGAGCATCTGGGTGGGATGCCACTCAGTGGTCAGGCCGTTCCACACGGGCACGCCGGACTTAGCAGCGAGCTCCTCGACGTCGTCCAG
>URFU01000012.1 GCA_900547125.1 uncultured Collinsella sp. | reverse complement strand
AGCGGCAAGCGCCATCTCCTGAGCCTTGTCCGCTGCGGCAAGCCTGGCCTGCAGCTCGGCAATCTGGGCATCACGTGCAGCTAAATCGTTTTGAGCAGCGTTGCGCGCCGCCGACTCGGCAAGCTTGGCTTCGTCATCTTTGCGCCCCAGCCGCGCACGCAAATTGTCGATCTCGCGCTGAAGCTCAGCATTCTCCTTCTGAGCATCGGCACGGGCCTCAACCGCCGCACGCTGGCTTGCGCTCTCGCGCTCTGCGGCAGCGCCCTCGAGCTTGGCGCGCAGCTCGACAAGCTCGGCATCGCGCTTGGCGACCTCTTGTGCCAACTCCCGAGCCGCAGCATTCTTCTGCTCAACGAGTTGTGCATTGCGCTGAGACTCCGCCTCCTGCAAGGCAGCCGACGAACGCGAGCGCTCAAGCTCCAGCGCCTGCTCGCCCTCGCGTTGGACTGCCCTCACACGCTCATCCAGATCGCGCGAAAACTCGGCATCGCGTACTTGCTTGACGATATCCGCATAGCCAGACGCATCGACCTTAAAGACTTCGCCACAATGCGGGCACTTGATCTCGTTCATAACAGCTCCTCGATGGACGCAAATTTCAACCGACTACACTCTACCGCGCCGCACGGACAAAAAAGGCGCCGCCACCATAATGGCAACGGCGCCAGAACCACCGCAAAGGTGCCTGTTCCCCTTGTGTTGGCTTGAGCTCTTACAGGTCACGATAGTCGATCAGGCGAAGATCGGGTTGAGACTCGAGCCAAGCGCGCAGCTCAGGATCGATCAGCGCATCGACTTCCTTGGTGCGATCGGTCGTAAGCGAACTGTTCTCGAGGATATAGCGATCAAGATAGCCCGGGTGACACACAAAGACGACCGTCTCGCCGTCGGACATCTCGCGAACCGTCTGCATGATTGCTTCTTTAGGTTCGTAGCCCGGCTTCATCGAGCGCATTACCATGTGCAGGTCGGTATCTCCGCAACGCACCACCGCCGTGGGGTCGAAGCTCGCCTTTTGCTCCTTAAGGCCCAGCTCCTGGGCAACCGCCGAGATCGCTCGGTTAAGGTTTTTACTCATGACAGCATGGGCTTCGAAGTAGTCGGGCTCGCGGCCCACAATCTCGACAAAACGGTCATGCTGCGCACGGATCTCGATGCAGGCCTCGTCGAAGTCTATCAGCTCCTCACCGCGCTTAAAATGCTCGCGGAAGGTACGGCTGCTATGGAACTCGCCATTCTCATTGAGCATGCTCGGAATGAGCGCTGGATCGGCACACGGCTTACCCAGGCACACGTTGGTATGCTGGCCCACCGCAGTATCGGCATCCGCCACGAGCGACCACCCACGCTCGGCCTCGGGCATATTAGGCATAAGGCCCGCTGAGCGCACCAGGCCCTCGTTGACGCTTCTGGCAATCCCCAGGTCAACGGCATACGAATAACCGATATCATCGGCACGAATAAGCAATTGCTTCATAGCGACTCCAATCTATGTGAAAACCACCACAAAGGTGCCTGTCCCCTTTGTGGTAGTTCTGGCGCCCTATAGCCCAAAGAAGCTAAGAATCTGATCGCGGCTTACGGGCTTGTACTCGTTGGCGTCGAGGCCGACATCGTAGCGAAGGATAGGACGTTCGCGGTCGCGGTTGCGCGCGTTGGCGCGGTCTCCCCTGCTGTGGATATGCCCATGTAGCATAATGGCGCCACGCGCCTTGCCATTCCAGCTGAGCATGGGGTAATGGCTCATCACCAGACGATGACCCTTGGCATAGCCGGGGGCAATCTCCAGATAATCACGCACGTCTTCCCAAATCTGCGACACGTCGGGATCTTCCCAATCGCCGTCATGGTTACCGCGGATAAGCGTCACATTCTTGCATTCGATACGCTCGCGCAGGCGCACAGCATCCGCCAGGGGCAAACGATAGGTAAAGTCACCCAGGATATAGAGGCGGTCATCTGCAGCCACACACTCATTGATGGCATCGATGGCCTTGCGGTTCATCTCCTCGACCGAGCCAAACGGCCGATCCATGTCGTGTAAGATATTCGTATCGCCCAGGTGCAGGTCGGCGGTAAACCACATCATCGTCTATGCCCTCATTTCGCAACGCGTCAAACTCGTGCTAAGTATACAGACACAGCGATGCGGCGGTTAGCCAAAGAGCCCGCCGAACAGGCCGCGGCTGCGTTTGTCCTGCTTTTTCGAAGCGTCACCCTGAGTTTTCTTGTCCCGCCGTCTCTTACGGTCCTGTTCCAGATCATCGTCGTCGAGCAGCAGATCCCACTCAAACGGATCATCCGTCAAATCGAACAGGTCATCGTCGTCAAACATGGCAGTTTCCCTTACCGATTAGCGAGCATCCACCACATAGAGGCCAACGCGCACCTGATGCCACGGGCTGCGCTCGGGCGCAACCTGCTGTACGCGGGCCTCAAAAACGTCCTCGTGGCCGTAATACATCATCAAGGACAGTGGGCCGACCTCGTTTCCCGGAACATACCCAAGCTTGGTGTTGCCGTAATAGATCGCAACCGCCTCGGGGTCATGGGGATTATCGCGCTCGGCACACAGCGTCAGCTTATCGCCAACCTTAAGATCGCCCAAGACCAAGGCACCGTCGGCATACTGAAATCCTGCGATATGAAACGACAAAAGAACACGTGAAGGCTCGTACATGGCAACTCCTCTAACGGCCGGGTAAACCGGCGCTTAACCTTAGTGAGAAGTCTACGAACTCGTGCGGACACGAATTCGCCCACTCGCACCTTTCACCCATTTGCTGCAACGTCTGCGAGACAGAGCGCTTGCAGATAAGATAGGAGCACGAATGGCACCCGCGGCAGCGGGTCTTGCCAACTCCGATACACGTTTTCATCGTGAGAAGTGGCCGTCTTCGCTTACGCGGGGGCGGCTATTTTGTTTGCCCCTATGTCATCTGATTCTAATGCACAAACATGCGCACGAACTTGTGCTTCCAGCTTGCGTAAGGGGCATAGCGGAATGGCACGTCCAGCCACGTAGCCTTGTTCACGATGCTCTTCTTGTGGCTAAACGTATCGAAGCTCTCGCGGCCATGGTACTGGTCCATACCGCTCGCACCCATGCCGCCAAAGCCCATATGGCTCGTAGCCAAGTGCATGATCGTGTCGTTGACGCAGCCGCCGCCAAAGGGCACGTAGCGCACAAAGCGCTGCTGAGCCGCACGGTCCTGGCTAAAGATATACAGGGCCAGCGGCGTCGGACGATCCGTAATAAACGTCTCGGCCTCGTCTAGGCTCTCAAACGTCAGCACCGGCAAGATGGGACCGAAGATTTCCTCCTGCATCACGGCGTCATCGGGGGACACGCCGTCCAAAATCGTCGGCTCAATCTTGAGCGAAGTCTCGCGCGCGGTACCTCCAAGCACGACCTTATCGGGATCGATCAGCCCGCGCACGCGCGCAAAATGCTTGGCGTTGACGATATGCCCGTAGTCCTCGTTATCGAGCGGATGCTCGCCAAACATACGGCGGGTCTCTTCCTTGATGAGGCCCAGCAGCTCGTCGTGCACGCGCGTATCGACCAGCAGGTAGTCGGGCGCCACGCAGGTCTGCCCCACGTTGAGCCATTTGCCAAAGGCGATACGCCGCGCCGCGACCTTCAAGTTTGCCGTCGCATCCACGATGCAGGGACTCTTTCCGCCCAGTTCAAGCGTCACGGGCGTAAGGTTTTTACCTGCGCGCTCCATGACGAGCTTGCCGACCGGAACGCTTCCGGTAAAGAAGATTTTGTCCCAACACTCATCGAGCAGCGCTTCGTTTTCGGCGCGCCCGCCCTCGACAACCGTCACCAGGCGCGGATCAAATGTCTCTTCACAGATTTGCCTGAGCACCGCGCTCGATGCCGGAGCATAGGCGCTCGGCTTGATGACCACAGTATTGCCAGCGGCAAGGGCGCCGGCGAGCGGCTCGAGCGTTAGCAAAAACGGGTAGTTCCACGGCGCCATGATGAGCGTGACGCCATAGGGCACGGCTTGCGTTTTGCACACACTCACGGCATTGGCAAGGTCACACGGACGCAGGCGCGGACGACTCCATCGAGCCACATGCGCAATCTGATGACGAATCTCGGAAAGCGACGTGCCGATCTCGCACATATAGGCCTCGTCATGCGACTTTCCCAAATCGGTCTTGAGCGCATGGGCAATATCGGCCTCGTGGGACCGCACCGCATCGCGTAAACTCACGAGTGCACGACGTCGAGCATCAACATCAAACGTGGCGTGCGTCTTAAAGTAGGCGCGCTGATCGCCGACGATGCGCGCAATTTCCTCGGTGTTCATGGACCCTCCTAGTTCTCGTCCTCAAACATACCACCCGCGACGACCTCGTACATATGCTCGAGCTCCGGGCGGTCCATCAAAAGCGGAACGGGGTACAGGGGATTGGCCTCGGCATCGGCATGGACCGCCATTTGCGGAATATCGGAGCGGCGAATACCCGAGACATATTTGGGGATTCCCAGGGCCTCGTTCATGCGGTCGACCCAATCGATAAAGGCCTCGGCCGCAAGACTGTCCTGCGCGGTAGCCGGCGCAATGCCCGCCATGCGAGCAAGATCGGCAAGCTTGGGAGCGGCGGCGTCACCATAAGCGCGAAGCATGTGCGGCAGGATGATCGCGTTGGCCAAGCCGTGCGGAATCCCGTAACGCCCGCCCAAGCTGTGTGCGATGGCATGAACGTATCCAACATAGGAGCGCGTAAAGGCAACGCCCGCCTTATACGCCGCCGAAAGCATATTGCGACGCGCACGCATGTTGTCTCCATGCTCATGGGCCTCAAGCAAATTATCGCGGATGAGCTGAACCGCCTGTCGCGCCATCTTGCGCGTATAGGGCGTGGTGCTTCGCCCGATAAAGGCCTCGACAGCATGCGTCAGGGCATCCATACCCGTCTGCCCCGTAATGGACGCCGGCAACCCGCGCGTAAACTCGGGGTCGTGGACCGCAAAACGCGGGATAAGCACAAAGTCGTTAATGGGGTATTTATAGTGCGTCTCGTCATCGGTGATAACCGCCGCGAGCGTGACTTCGCTTCCCGTACCGGCGGTAGTGGGAACCGCAATAAGCAGCGGCAGGAGACGGTGGACGCGCAACAGGCCGCGCATCTTGTTGATGGGCTTGTTCGGCTGCGCGATACGTGCTCCCACGCCCTTGGCACAGTCCATAGCCGAGCCGCCGCCAAAGCCGATAATGGCCTGGCAGTCGTTCTCGCGATACAGCGCCGCCGCTTCCTCCACATTCGAGACTGTGGGGTTCATACGCGTTTCGGCATAGACCGTAACGCCAATCCCCTGAGCCGTAAGCGCACGCTCGAGTGATGCCGTGAGCCCCAGACGGGCAATGCCGGGATCCGTCACGATAAGGGCCTTCTGGATCGAGCGCTTTTGAAGCACCGCGGGCACATCCTCGGCATGCTCCAAAATGCGCGGCTCGGTATAGGGCAGGATCGGCAATGCAATGCGAAAAACCGTCTGATATGTTCGGCACCAGGCACGACGGGCTAGACGCATAAAGGAAACTCCTTCATTTGTTGATTGGTCAACATTTGCTCGCCTGATTGTACTCATCGGCGGTCAAAGACGGCCTGCCAATCGTTAATCAATCAACATCTTCATATCTTAAAATTGTTTTATTAAAAATCATTCCTAATAGGCTTCACATTTGGTCGCATTTATGGATAATAGAACTCGTCAAGACGCACGTCCGGAGAGGGCCCTTACGGGACCGGACGAGCGCGCAATCGCCATCGATCGAAAGGATCGAATCATGAAGTTTGTTTGCCCCGTTTGCGGTTATGTGGAAGAGTTCGACGGCGACCAGCTGCCCGAGGATTTTAAGTGCCCCCAGTGCGGCGTTCCCGGTTCTCGTTTCCTGAAGCAGGAGGAGGGCCAGCTCGAGTGGGCTGCCGAGCACGTCGTGGGTGTCGCCAAGATGGAGGGCGTCTCCGAGGACATCGTTGCCGACCTGCGCGCTAACTTTGAGGGCGAGTGCTCTGAGGTCGGTATGTACCTGGCCATGGCTCGCGTCGCTCATCGCGAGGGCTACCCCGAGATCGGCCTGTACTGGGAGAAGGCTGCCCACGAGGAGGCGGAGCATGCCGCCAAGTTCGCTGAGCTCCTGGGCGAGGTCGTGACCGACTCCACCAAGAAGAACCTCGAGATGCGCGTTGAGGCCGAGAACGGCGCCACCGCCGGCAAGACCGATCTTGCCAAGCGCGCCAAGGCCGCCGGCCTCGATGCCATCCACGACACCGTGCACGAGATGGCTCGCGACGAGGCCCGCCACGGCAAGGCTTTCGCCGGCCTGCTCAAGCGCTACTTTGGCTAAGCCAACCGCCTGAGAGACAATCTTTAGCTCGATAAGGCCCGGACCGCATGGTTCGGGCCTTTTTCGTGCCTCACGAACTTGTTAACTCCCTGAAATAGGACCACCTTAGGCATCGGATTCTCGTCAAAAAATAAGTGAGTAGACTTTTTGGAACTTGCCGAGCAGGCCATCCATATTGCTTTATAAAGTCACAGGTAAATGACTTGTTGCAAAAACGGCCTGGTCGCCATCAAGCCAAAAGTCTACTCACTTAGTTTCGCAGCCGTCCACGATCGAGCTATTTTGTGTCTAACGGGCATCTTTTCGTCGATTACTCCCAATTTTGTCCAGTCAACGAATAGTTCAGACCGGAGTAATGTCTCAGCCCTTTGCTCATCTGAGCTTTTATCACGATATTCAGCATCGAGCATCCTGCATACGGCCTTAACGATCGCGCGGAATCTATCCTCATCGGATATCTGTCTGTGTGTCAGGAGAAGTACATCGTAGCCCATGGCCTGAAGGGCTGTCATGCGGTCAGCGTCACGCAAGCCATCCCCTGCGCGTCCGTGCGAGGCCTTTCCCTGACATTCAATGGCCACCTGTCGCTTGCCATCCGGCGAAGAGAGAAGTAGGTCGATATATACACGGGACTTTCCCACAATCGCTCGAGCACTTGTGCTTAGCGTCACTTCGACATTGAGCTCTATGCCGCAAAACCCTTCGCCTCCCAGGGCTCGCGGCAGTCCAAGCAACAAATACGCCTCGACCTCAAAAGGCGACGCGGCACCCAATGGAACGAGTTGCGATACCGCCATAAATCTATTGCCGTAACGCATCCCGCAAACATCTGAACAAAAACGGTCAAGGTCTCTGCCCAAAACCAAAGCGTCTCGACGCCATAAATTTGAAGTGATGCCGTCCTCGGACGGGCAGCGCACCCAACCGAACGTTGTCGAAATCGCGCCCGAATCAATTGCACGCGAAAGCTCCGCCTCAAGCGCCACCGGCAGAGCGCACACCGCAAACAAGCCACACATCTCCGCCAATACCAAAAGAAGCTGAAGATCCGTCAGATGCCGCGACATGATGAATGCCGTCAGCAGAGGAGACGTAACCAAAAACCCATGCTCCGTTTCCAGCACGGATTCCCTGGGGAGCTCACCAAGAAACAGCCGCTGCCTAATGCTGGCAGGACAAGTCCGTTTGTTTCTCGTCCGAACCAATGTATACAACGGAAAGCCGAACACAACCGCAGCCGTCGGGTTACGGGCGAGGTCATATCGCTGCCGGTCTTCTTCCGGCCGTGGAAGCGGCGGACACAAAGCGCGAACCTGAGGGGGCAAACGCCAGTACCTAAAAGCCGATATGTCACAAAGTAGATCCTTCATAGGCAAAGGAAAACACGAATTTCAACCCAGTCAGTCACGCATTGGCGCGAACGCACCAAAAATGGCACCGAACGGACTGCTAAGTTTTCAACAGCCCTCCCCAACTGGCCAAAAGCTTGCCAAGAACTGGACGAAGCCCTGTTGAAAACCCCATTTTTTTCTCGTGCGGAAGCTTTGCGCGGCAAGTGAGTAGACTTTTTTGAACATCCCGAGCAGGCCGGCCATCCTGCTTTTCAAAACCCCAGGTAGATAACTTGTTTCAAAACTGCCTGGTCACCAAAGTTCCAAAAGCCTACTCACTTAGGTTGCAGAGTGCCTCCATGAGCTGCAATTCCAAGGTATTTAGCACTTTTGGACTCAAATCGTCATACTGGACAAGAATTTGACTTGAGTTTTCGGGGGCAGATGCGCCATCGGCGCACCAATAACACTCACTGATATCGACAAAAGGGATACTCGAGCGCGTGAGGGCCTGCGCAAAAGAGCTTCCGTCCGTTCCGCGCTCCGCAACCACGGTGCAGTAAAGGCCCGCGTCTGCATGTTCGATCGAGACCTCCCCTGCCGGAAACGCCTTCCGCACAAGCGCCGCCAGGCCATCGCGTGCCTCGCGAGCGCGCACGCGCACGCGGTTCACATGTCGCTCGTAATCACCCGATTCCAGTAAACGAGCCAAAGCAACCTGGTCAACAGAACTCACCGACGAGGCATAAAAACCAAGGTTGCGCCTAAACCGCTCCATCAGCTCATCGGGCAACACCATGTACGCTAGACGCAACGCCGATGAAAGGCTCTTCGAAAACGTGTTGGTATAGATAACCGACTGAGCGGCATCGATCGAAGCAAGCGCGGGAATCGGCTTGCCGGCAAGGCGAAACTCACAATCAAAGTCATCTTCGATGAGATACCGACCTGGTCGCTCTGCGGCCCAGCTCAGCAGCGCATAGCGACGCGCAATGCTCGTCACCAGGCCGGTCGGATACTGATGGGACGGCATCAGGTGAAGGACATCGGTCCCACTTTTCTGCAAAGTGCTCAAGTCCACGCCCTCATCATCCAACGGGATATGTCGAACTTCGCAGCCCATAGCCTGATAGATGCGCGTCAGACGCAAATAGCCCGGGTCCTCAACGGCGTACACCTTGTCCGCGCCAAGCAGCTGAACCAACATGGTATCGAGCAGCTGGGCACCCGCACCGATAACAATGTTGTCGGGGTCGACATTCATGCCCCTTGTCCCGCGCAGATGGTGAGCAATTGCGCGTCGTAGCCGAGCGGTGCCCTGCGCCGGCGCGGTCGAAAAGATTTCGCGTTCGTCTTCGGATGTCAGCGTCGCCCGTAGCGCGCTTTGCCAAAGCCGCGCCGCCTCCAAAGCGGAAGGAGAAAGTGCATCGAATCGCTCGGCCTGTCCATCGGCATCATGCGCGCTGGGGCCCACAGAGACGGTATCTCGGTCGATGCTCCCCGTAGCCAAAGGCAAAACCGGTGCATCCGGAAGCTCACAAGCGTAGTAGCCACGACGCGGCTTTGAGCAAATATAGCCCTCGGCAAGTAACTGGCTATATGCATTCTCGATGGTAATGACACTGATTCCCAGATGGCTGGCAAAGGCACGCTTAGACGGAAGATGCTCCCCCGCCGCAATGCGTCCAGCAACGATATCATCTCGAATTTGCTGGTAAACATACTCATAGAGCGATGCTCCGCCGCGTTTTTCCAAATTGTAGTCAAGCATGAGCCTATCACCTGACCTTATTAAGTCATTCAATCTGGTATTAGTCTGACCTTGTCATTATCTCGAAATCTGAGTATTTCGCCATACCCAGCTCCCCGATAGGATGTTCCGTCAAGCAATGCACATGCCAACCAAGGGAGCAACCATGGCAGAACAGACCAGCAAGGCCGATCGCGTCAAACTCAATCGCGAGCTCGCGCAGATGCTCAAGGGCGGCGTCATCATGGACGTCACCACGCCCGAGCAGGCACGCATCGCCGAGGAGGCGGGCGCCTGCGCCGTCATGGCACTCGAGCGCATCCCGGCCGACATCCGTGCCGCAGGCGGCGTCTCGCGCATGAGCGACCCCAAGATGATCAAGGGCATCCAAGAGGCCGTCTCCATCCCCGTCATGGCCAAGTGCCGCATCGGTCACATCGTCGAGGCGCAGGTCCTGCAGGCCGTCGAGATCGATTACATCGATGAGTCCGAGGTTCTCTCCCCCGCCGACGATGTCTACCACATCGACAAGACCCAGTTTGACGTCCCGTTTGTCTGCGGTGCCCGTGACCTGGGCGAGGCGCTGCGCCGTGTTGCCGAGGGCGCCACGATGATCCGCACCAAGGGCGAGCCGGGCACGGGCGACGTCGTTCAGGCTGTGCGTCACATGCGCAAGATCCAAAAGCAGATCCGCGACGTTGTTGCCCTGCGCGATGATGAGCTCTTTGAGGCAGCCAAGCAGCTGCAGGTTCCGGTCGAGCTGGTGCGCGAGGTCCATGCCACGGGCAGGCTTCCCGTCGTGAACTTTGCCGCCGGCGGCGTAGCGACCCCCGCCGACGCCGCGCTGATGATGCAGCTGGGCGCCGAAGGCGTCTTTGTGGGCTCGGGCATCTTTAAGAGCGGCGACCCGGCCAAGCGCGCCGCCGCCATCGTCAAGGCCGTGGCCAACTTCACCGACGCCAAGCTCATCGCTGAGCTTTCGGAGGACCTGGGCGAGGCCATGGTGGGCATCAACGCCGACGAAATTGAGATCATCATGGAGGAGCGCGGGCGCTAGTCCAGCAGAAAGGATCGCACATGAGCGATTATGCAGACCAAACGGTCGCCGTGCTGGCGGTCCAGGGCGCTTTTGCCGAGCACGAGGCAAGACTGTCCGAGCTGGGCGCACGTTGTATCGAGATGAGGCAGGCGGCCGATTTGCAGCAGAACTTTGACCGCCTGGTCCTCCCCGGCGGCGAGTCCACCGTTCAGGTCAAGTTACTTGCCGAGCTTGGTATGCTCGATGAGCTTCGCACCCGCATTGTTGAGGGCATGCCCGTCCTGGGCACCTGCGCCGGCTTGATTCTGTTGGCGCGCGATCTTGCCGCCCACGACGATAAGGGGACGCCGCGCTTGGCAACCATGGATGTGCGCGTTGAGCGCAATGCTTACGGCAGACAGCTCGGCAGCTTTCGCACCAAGGGGCAGGTAGGCGGTATCGACTGTGAGGTGCCGCTGACGTTTATCCGCGCGCCCCGCATCGTCGAGGTCCACGGCGACGCCAAGGCCTTAGCGAAAGTCGACGAGCGCATCGTCGCCGCCCGCCAGGGCAACCAGCTCGGCGTAACCTTCCACCCCGAACTCGACGAAGACACCCGCCTCCACGAACTGTTCCTACAAATGTAGGCAGAAAACAAACGAGCGTGGATTTTCGGACGCATAGCAAATGAGAGTGGATAATCTCCCACTTTGAGCTTGAATGCAGGCTCAAACCGGGAGATTATCCACTCTCATGCTATGCAGTCATTTAAGAACGTCCCCAATGACTACTTCGACAACACCGATGTTTTGGTACCGACAGCGAAAACCCGCCAGAGCGAGCAAGGTGCCTTGAAACAAGGCGGCATTGACCTTCTGGTCATGCCGCCGAAGTTGAAAGGCAGATTGCCGCTCTGGCGGGTTTGCAGCGTCAAGCGGTTACGGCGTTTGGTAAAACGCCGTAACTAATTAAAAGCGATTGCCGCGGAAGCCGCCGCCGTTGCGGCCGCCACGGTCGCCACCGCGACCGCCACGGTCGTTACCACGGTTGCCGCCAAAGCCGCCACGGTTGCCGCCGCGGTCGCCATAGCCACCACGGTTGCCGCCAAAGCCGCCGCGACCGCCACGGTCGCCGCCACGGTCGCCAAAGCCGCCACGGCCACCGCGACCGCCACGGTCGCCGCCACGACCACCGCGATCGCCAAAGCCGCCGCGACCGCCACGGTCGCCGCCACGGCCACCACGGTCGTCACGGCCGCCGCGAGGACCGCGGTCCTCGTCCAGGCCCATGGCGACGAGCGGAGCGATAACCTTATCGAGAGCGGCCATCAGCTCGGTGGCCTCCTCGTAAGAAAGCTCGGGCAGGAGCTTCTCCTTCTTGTTGGCAAGCTCGACCAGGCCCTCAGCGGCATCCTCGGCAGCGAAGACGACGATCTTGCGCATATCGCCCTCGGCGTCGTCGATGCGGCCGACCAGATCGGCAGCCTCGGCCTCGGCCATCAGGCCATCGAGCTCACGAAGGCGCATGCCCAGCAGGTCGGACATTTCCTTCTGCTCCATCTTAGGCTTGAGGTCAAGAAGCTTGATGGCGCGCTCGATGTTCGCCATGCGCTCGGCCTTGGCCTCCTCCTCCTTGGAAATAGCAAAGCGACGGCTACGCAGCAGGCGGGCGGCCTTCTGCATCTTGTCCATCAGCTCTTCGTCATCGTAATCAACGGCGGCCTCGACAACCTCGGCCTCCCCCTCGGCGGAAACCTCGTCAGCAGCCTCAACCTCGGCAGCTTCGGTCTCCACGGTCTCGACTGCCTCGACCTCGGCAGCCATGGTCTCGTTCTCGGTCTCGTTCATGATCTCTTCGTTCTCAGACATGAGACTCCTTCTTGGCCCTCTCGGGCATCATCGCCCCATTCGCGGGGCCCGTCGCGCACTCTTTGCGCTTTAAACATTCATGCCTCTCGGCAAAACGTCCATTAGTTTATGGTGTCGCCATCCAATCTAGCTGCAGAATCTATGTGCACACATTAATGCGACATGTGTGACTCGCGACGAGCGTACACCAGCGACGTCGCGAACCCGACCACGGCAATCACAGCCGCCACACGCACGGCAGTTGCAAATCCAATCGCCTGGGCAACGTCGGTCGCAGCGCCAGCCGCGCCGGCAGTCGCCGCAGAACTCGAAAGCAGACCGATAAACAGCGACGGGCCAAACGATGCGGCAATCATGTTCCACGTGTTGAGCAATGCCGTTCCGTGAGGATGCTCAGCGGCAGGCAGCGTCTCCAAGCCGGCCGTCTGCGAGGGGCTCAGCACCAAACCGACTCCGGCATACACCACAACGGTCAGCGCCACGACGACGCCGATGTTCATGCTTGCCGCCGTCATCGAGATGGCAGTCTGCCCCACGGCAATCAGGGCAAAGCCGACCGGCAGCAGCGGCCATGCGCCGCGGGCGTCCATCACACGTCCGCCCACAATCGAAGTCACGGCGTTGCAGGCAATCGCAGGCAAAATGAGCAAGCCCGCAACAAGTGCGGTCATGCCGTATGCGCCCTCAAAATAGAGCGGCAACAAAACGCTCATCGAGAATGTCGTCATCATCGACACCACCACAAGCAGACACGCAGGCCAAAAACGAACGCTCGCCATGGGACGCACGTTAAGCACCGGATGCTCGAGCTTGAGCTGGCGGGCCGCAAACAGGCCGAGCAGCACAATGGCGGCGAAGAGCGTCACTATGCCGGCAATCAGATCGGTCGAGAACTCGCCTACGGAATACACAAATGCCGTAATGCCGGCGGCGAGCATAACAACCGACAGAATATCAAGTGTGGTGCTCGAGCGCTCTCCGACATTCTGAACAAGCTTAACGCCCGCCGCAGCGACCACAATGCCGCCCACCAGCGGCACTACGAACACCGCCCTCCAGCCAAACAACGTGCACATAAGACCGCTGATCACGGGTCCAAACGCCGGTCCCAGCGTGATGCAGGCACCGCCCAGGCTCAGATACAGGCCGAGCTTCTCGCGCGGAGCGCAAGACAGCACAACGTTCATCATGAGCGGGAACAAGATGCCCGATCCCACAGCCTGCAAAATACGACTTGGCAGCAAAACGCTAAACGACGGAGCGACTAGGCACAGAACTTCGCCGGCGACCATGCATCCGCATGCGAAAAACAACAGCTTGCGCGTCGAGAAACGGCCGGACAGGAAGGCCATGATGGCCGTAAAGATCGACGTCACGATCATGTAGCCCGAGACGAGCCACTGCGCCGTGGTGGCACTCACCGAAAAAGCCGCCATAATGTCGTGCAACGCCACGTTAATGATGTTCTCGTTAAACGCGGCAACAAAGGCTGCAATATACATAACGACGAGAATCGCCGAGGTCGTCGACGGTGATTGAGTTTGCTTTTGGGATTTGGTCCCCATGAAATTCCTTCCTCTTAGAACGACAATCGCATCGCCCCAGAGGAACGGTCCAGGGCGAAAATGAGCCCTAGACTTACGCCAAACGCCGCACACGACGAATCTGGCAACATGGTCCAACGTCGAAAGATTGTAACGCGGACGCGTAGCTTTCCTTCCGCGCTATTATTAAAAGTCCACGATAGCATAAGACATGAGGAGCCCGCCATGATTAAGCCCATCATGAAATCCGAGTTCTTTTTGCGCCTGCCTTCCGAAGACGCAGGGCCCGACGACGCCGTGACCGGGCAAGACCTCCTAGATACGCTCCACGAGCATGAGCACGAGTGCGTGGGGCTCGCCACCAACATGATCGGCGTGCGCAAACGCATCATCTGCGTAAAGGACGGCAACAGGGCGCTCCTGATGTACAACCCTCAAATTCTTGAGCAGGTCAATGCCTATCAGACGAGCGAAGGATGCCTCTCGCTGATCGGCGAGCGTCCCTGTACCCGCTATCGCCGCATTAAGGTTGAGTATTTGGACGAGAACTTCGTCCACCGCATCAAAAATTTCTCGGGCTACACCGCCGAAATCATCCAACACGAAATCGACCACTGCAACGGGATAGTGATCTAGTTCCACCGATTCAAGAA
The DNA here is from genome assembly GCA_900547125.1 of uncultured Collinsella sp. GTDB lineage: Bacteria > Actinomycetota > Coriobacteriia > Coriobacteriales > Coriobacteriaceae > Collinsella. Next base: position 13,755 of record URFU01000012.1, on the reverse strand, counting down.
AGCTCCCTGCAGCAAAACAACTGCAGGGAGCTTTTCATAGTGCGGAGCTTCTATCCCACTAGCTTTGGCGGTAGTGATCGAAGAAGTCGGCGAGGTCTTCGAGCGACTCTTTGAGCACTTCCATGCGCGGCAGGTACACGATGCGGAAGTGGTCGGGCTCAGCCCAGTTAAAGCCGCCGCCGCGCGTGATCAGGATCTTCTTCTCGTGCAGCAGGTCAAGGGCGAACTGCTCGTCATCGGTGATGTTGAACTTCTTAACATCCATCTTAGGGAAGATATAGAACGCCGCGCGCGGCTTGACCACCGAGATGCCATCGATCTTGCTGAGTGCCTCATACACAAAGTTGCGCTGCTCGTAGACACGACCGCCAGGGCGGATGTAGTCGTTAACCGACTGATGGCCGCCAAGCGCCGTCTGGACGATCGACTGAGCCGGAACGTTGGAGCACAGGCGCATGTTGGAGAGCATGTTGATGCCCATGATGAAGTCGCTCATGCAGCGCTGATTGCCCGAAAGCACCATCCAGCCAATACGATAGCCCGCAATCATGTGCGACTTGGAAAGGCCACTAAAGGTGACGCAGGGCAGATCGGGAGCGAGCGAGGCAATCGAGACGTGCTCGTAGCCGTCCATGCACAGACGGTCGTAGATCTCATCGGCAAAGATCATGAGCTGGTGCCTGCGCGCAACCTCAACGATGCCCTCGAGCACCTCGCGCGGGTAGACCGAGCCCGTGGGGTTGTTGGGGTTGATGATGACGAGGGCCTTGGTCGCGCTCGTGATCTTGGACTCCATATCCTCCAGGTCGGGATACCAATCGGCCTGCTCGTCGCACAGATAGTGCACAGGATGGCCGCCGGCAAGGGTTGCGCACGCCGTCCAGAGCGGATAGTCGGGGCTGGGGATCAGAATCTCGTCGCCATTGTCGAGCAGCGCGTTCATCGAAAGCTGAATGAGCTCGGACACGCCGTTGCCCGTGTAGATATGCTCCATCTGAACATTGGGCAGGCCTTTGATCTGCGAATACTGCATGATCGCCTTGCGTGCAGAGAACAGGCCGCGCGAGTTGGAATAGCCTTCGCAGTCGGGCAGCTGCTGGCGCATATCCTTAATGACCTCATCGGGCGTGCGAAAACCAAAGGGCGCGGGGTTACCGATGTTGAGCTTGAGAATACGCTCGCCCTCGTCCTCCATACGGGCAGCCTCGTCGACGACGGGACCGCGCACGTCATACAGAACGTTATCGAGCTTGGTGGATTTAGAAAAAGTACGCATGGTGGTGCTCCTTGGAATTTGAGCTGAGGGATGGGGTTCGGGCTTGGAAACGTTACGGGGCGATGATGCCTCGCCTTGATCGGCGCTACCGGCAAGCAGCCAGGTAACATCGACCTCCAAAATGCGAGCGAGCAGCTCGGCCACATCGCGCCGCGGGATCGTCTTGCCGCTCACATATTGGCTCATCTGACTCTTGCCGAGTTTTTTGCCGAGCATCTCCGATGCGCGGATCACGTCCGACTGGCGAACGTCGCGATCGGACATAGTCTGTCGCAGGCGATCGCTAAACGTCTCTTGGGCCACTAGAACCTCCTTGCTGGCAAAGTTCAATTTATAGAACACGAATTGAACCAAGGTTCAATTTAGGCAGCAGTATAACGCGGCACCTCATTCGAAAGTTCAATTTCATAAGAAAATGTACCAGACTCCGAGATTTGCCCAAAGCGAACAATGACGTGTACACGTTTAGAGGTATTCAAGGAAACGAGCCGCCGCAAGCGAAACGTCAGCGGTGCGATATATCGCGTTGATCTGCCGATGAGGACGTCCCTCGAGCGGGTGCACGGCGACATCGAACTGACAGCGCCGCAAGATGAGCGCCGGAAGAATGCTCACGCCCAGGCCGTCCTCGACCATAGCCATAATCGCATAGTCATCCCAGGTCGACAGCTTAGAGCGCACCGCCAGGCCCGCGCGGCGAAACAGCGGCGTAATCTCGTCGTCGTTACCGCGTTCCAGCAGAATAAACTGCTCGTTGGCCAAATCGGCAAGGGAAACGACCTCCGCGGTGGCAAGCGAGGAGTCCGCTGGCACCACGGCCATCAGCTCGTCTTGCACCAACGGCCGCGACACCATGCCGGCGCCGCGTGGCTCACGCGGGATAAAGCCCAGGTCGCAGCGGCCTTCCGCCACCCATTGCTCAATCTCGGAGTAATCACCCATCAGCAGCTCGTAATCGACGTCCGGGTGATCGGCGCGAAACCGCGCGATCACCGGCGGCAGTACGTGGGTCGCCACACTCGAAAACGTACCGATGCAGATCTTGCCACGCATGAGCCCACGCATCTCGTCCACGCGTCGCTGTAGGCGGCCAAACTCTTCGCATAACGCCTCGACTGCCGGCATGACCTGCCGCCCGTCGGCAGAAAGCACCACGCCCTCGCGGCTGCGATCAAGCACCTTAAAACCCCAGTCTGCCTCGAGGTCGCCCACCATGCGGCTCACGCCCGACTGCGAATAGCTCAGCCGCTCTGCAGCACGCGTAAAGCTGCCGGCGCGCACGGTCTCGAGCAGCACCTGCATCTTTTGAATATTGGTCTCCACGGCACGTCCCCACCTTTTCATGAGTATTTGTCATGTTATACATGCATTTTATTCGCTTTTCTTCTAAAGCCAGTTCACCCATAGTGGACATGCTCGGATATAGAGGGGATGTCAGCGCATGAACAACGGACTGTTTACGTACTTAGCAGCATTGCTATTGTTTGGCTCCAACGGCATCATCGCCGCTGCCATCGCGCTGCCGAGCTCCGATATCGTGCTCCTGCGCACGTTTTTGGGCGCACTCTCGCTTGTCACCATCCTCGCCATCACCCAACGCCATAAGTTGCAGGCGCCATCTCGCCCCCGCGAAGCCGCGGCCCTCCTCCTTTCGGGAGCCGCGCTGGGCGCCAGCTGGATTTTTCTGTTCCGCGCCTACCAGACGATCGGCGTCGGCATATCCTCGCTGCTGTACTACTGCGGCCCTATCATTGTCATGGCGCTCTCCCCGCTCATCTTTGGCGAAAAGCTGACCGGTGGCAAAATCGCCGGGTTTATCGCCGTCGCCTGCGGCGCTTTTCTCATTGCAGCGCAAGGTTTAGGCGGCAACATGCCCATTGCGGGCATCGTCTGCGGCATCGCCTCGGCATTTTGCTATGCGCTGATGGTCATCGCCAGCAAGGGTGCGCCGCACATCGAGGGTCTCGAGAACTCCGCGCTCCAGGTGAGCGCCGCCTTTGTGACCGCGCTGGTCCTCACGCTCGTCACCCAAGGCGCCCCCTCGTTCCTCTCCCCCAGCATTGCCGCCGGCATCGATTGGCGCGCCGTTGCCATGCTCGGCATTGTCAACACCGGACTCGGTTGTCTGCTCTACTTTAGCGCCGTCGCCAAGCTGCCCGTCCAGACCGTCGCCGTCGTCGGCTACCTTGAGCCGCTTTCGGCGGTCGTGTTCTCGACCGTCCTTTTGGGCGAAGCCATAACACCGGTCCGCCTGATGGGCGCTACACTCATCATCGGCGGCGCGCTCTTTTGCGAACTCGCTGGCAAACGTGCAGACGCCAAGGCTGGCATAGCCCAGACAGCACGCGCTTAAAAGCCCCTGCTTTGAAATGCTACCTGCGTACATAAATAATCCCCAGCTGGGGATTATTGTCTAAAATAACCTGATGTGCCAAACTGCTCTTGTATGTATAAAGACGGCATAAAGGTTATCTGTCCTAGACAGATAACCGGATGTCTAAGGGAGTCCACGTGGCACACAACAAACTGGAGGCAAGCCCCCAAGACCAGCGTGGTCAAGGCGGGCATGGAGCCATTCCCCTCTCCGCTGGCATGCTGCTCGTTACGCTCGGCGTCGTCTATGGTGACATCGGCACGAGCCCCATGTACACCATGAAATCGATCGTCGCCAACAACGGCGGCATCGGCACCGTCAGCGAGGACATGATCTTGGGCGCGCTCTCGCTCGTTATCTGGACCATGACGCTCGTGACCACGGTCAAGTACGTGTTAATCGCCATGAAGGCCGATAACCACAACGAAGGCGGCATCTTCGCCCTGTTCAGCCTCGTACGCAAGGTGGCACCATGGCTGATTCTGCCCGCTATGATCGGCGGTGCGGCACTGCTTGCCGACGGCATCCTCACCCCCGCCGTCACGGTTACCACGGCCATCGAGGGTCTGCGCACCATCGAATGGGGCCATGCGCTGCTGGGCGACGGCCAGACCAACGTCATCATCATTACCATCATCATTATCTGCGGTCTGTTTGCCATGCAGCGCGCCGGAACCTCGTCAATCGGCAAGCTCTTCGGTCCGCTCATGACGCTATGGTTCCTGTTCCTGGCGGGCGCCGGCCTGTTCAACATGCTCGGCAACCTGTCCATCTTGCGCGCACTCAACCCCATCCGCGGCATCATGTTCCTGTTCTCGCCCATCAACCACTCGGGCATCATGGTGCTCGGCTTTGTCTTTCTGTCGACGACCGGCGCCGAGGCGCTCTATTCGGACATGGGTCACGTGGGCAAGGCTAACATTTACGCATCCTGGCCGTTCGTAAAGGCAGCGCTCATCCTTAACTATCTGGGTCAGGGCGCTTGGCTGCTCGCCAACAACTCCAATCCCCAGATGCTCGCGATGGACATCGTCAACCCGTTCTACATGATGCTTCCCGAGCCCCTGCGCCCCTTTGCCATCGTGCTTTCGGCCGTGGCGGCCATCATCGCCTCGCAGGCGCTCATCACCGGCTCGTTCTCGCTGGTATCCGAGGCCACGCGTCTCAACCTTATGCCGCATCTGCGCATCCACTACCCCAGCGACACCAAGGGCCAGCTCTATATTCCGCTCGTCAACAACATCATGTGGGTCGGCTGCATCTTCATCGTGCTGCTATTCCAGAACTCTGAGCGCATGGAAAGCGCCTATGGCCTCGCCATCACCGTGACCATGCTCATGACCACCACACTGCTGACGAGCTATATCGCCGGCATCCTCAAGCACAAGCTGGGTGCTTGCGTCTTCGCCCTGCTCTTTGGTGCCATTGAGCTGTGCTTCTTCGCTTCGTGCCTCACCATGTTCTTTGACGGCGGCTACGTCATGATCTTCCTGGCCGCGCTGCTGTTCGGCCTTATGTATGTGTGGCGCCGCGGCACCGCCATCGAGCGCACGCAAACGATCCTGCTGCCCGTCTCCAAGTACATCGATCAGCTCAACCGCCTGCGCAACGACGAGACCTATCCCGTGCTCGCTGACAATCTGGTATTTCTCACCAACAGCCCCGACCCGCTCACGCTCGACCGCGACGTGCTTTATTCCATCCTGGACAAGCACCCCAAGCGCGCCAAGGCATATTGGTTCATCAACGTGCACGTTACCGACGAGCCCTATACGCACGAATATTCCGTTGAGACCTTTGGCACGGACTTCCTGTTCCGGGTGCGCTTGGACCTGGGCTTTAAGGTCAATCAGCGCATCAACGCCTACCTGCGCCAGATTGTTGGCGACCTGATGGCATCGGGTGAGTTGCCGCCGCAGCATCACACCTACTCTATCTACGAGACACGCGGCAACGTGGGCGACTTCCGTTTTTGCATGCTGCGCAAGATGCTTGCCCCCGAAACGGACATCAACCGCAACGACCACCGTGTGATGGCCATCAAGTACGCCGTCCGCCGCGCCTGCGGAAGCCCGGCACGTTGGTATGGTCTCGAGAACTCGGCCATCATCATTGAGTACGTACCGCTCTTTGCCCGCATGCGTCCGGCAGTCAAACTCATTCGCACCCAGGTGCCGCTCGAGATCCTGATCGAAGAGGCCGAGGAAATGGAAGTCGACATCTTCTCGGACGACCTGGTCAACGGCAACGAAGCCGGCAAGAGTATGAACGTCGATCCCACCGAGCTGCTCGAGAGCGTCGCCGATACGCCCGAACAGCAACAGCTCGACGGCCTCGAGAGCGAACAACTCAACGACGCCAACTTCTAGCGACGTCACAAATCGACGACAACGGCCCTGCATCTCACGGGAGACGCAGGGCCGCTTTGCATTGCAGTAAAGCTAACGGCTACGAACGACGCGGCTCGGGCACCACGAGCCTATCGGGGCTCGCGCCCTCGGCATCCATCAGGCTCACGTAGCGAATCGACGGATCCCCATACATCGCGTAGTAATAATTGCCCGTGCGCGCGCTAAAGCATCCGGTATAGATAGTCTTCTCGAACTTGCCATCGCCCATCCTGGACGCTCCCTCAATCATCACCACGCCCTCGAGTGAACGGAACATGCGGACGACGTTTTCGGTCTCGCTCTCCTTTAGCGGGTAATTGGCATTGAGGTACGCCGCCTTTACAAAACGGCTCGGCGAATAGCAGTCACCCGGAATACCGCGCATGCCGGCACCCGCGCCATAGGGCTTGAGCTCGGCGCCACGCCATGTCGCCGTCTGCGGAAAATCGCTTGTGGCCGTGATATAGGTGCGCAGGTTTTCCATGTGCCACGGGAAAGTCGGCTGATTGGCAAGGGTGTCGACCGGATTGTCGTATACATGCAGGCCGTCAGCCATCATCTCGACCACGATGCTACGCTGGCTGTCGCCGATAATCCAATGGAGCAGCGACACGCCCAGCCCCTCTCCGGCAGATTTGGCGACAATCACCGTATCGCGCAGCGCAGCCTCGACCTCGTCGACCGTCGAGAACGTCGCTGCCACCCAGAGGGGAAACTCGTAGGCCGCGATATTGGTCTTGCCGTCGACAGGGCCCTCGGCATACTCGGCATAGCCGGGAAAGTTGAGCCCCGCCACAGCCAGACCCGCATCGTTACCGCAATCGAAAAACATGGGATAGTTCTTGTAATCGATGCACATACCGATCACCGCGTGTGCCGCTGTCGCGTCGTCGATAAACGAATACGGAATGTGAAACCCGCGCGGCATCACGCGAACCTGCTGACCGTAGTCAAAGCTCCAGTCGAGGTTGCGGCCCAGATACATGTGGCCAGAATTATCGGTAAATCGAATACTCGTACACATAGCGCCTCCTAGCTTCACGTTCTCGCTAAGTTCATTGTCACCAAACAAAAAGGCGCTAAACACAAAAGCCCGGACATGACAACAACGTCATACCCGGGCTCAAAGACCGCAAATTCGGTCCCCAATTGAACCGCTCTAGACGAGTTTGCCTAAGCAGTGATCAATCATGTGTTGAATCATTTGAGCCTCGAAGCCCACAAAGTCCTGCTTGCGCTCGCGCATCTTGCCGTCGACGATCACGTCATAAGCGACCTTGCACTTGATATAGCGCGTAGACTTGGTGATCTCGTCGTGCGTCAGGCAGCTCTCCTCCATCTTGCTGGCACCCAGGCCAAACACCAGGCGGGGGTTGTAGAGCACATGGGGCTCGCCGGCATCGTCCAGGTAGACGCAGACCTTCTTGGTGACGCCAATCTGGTTGGCGGCAAGGCAGCCGGCATCGTCGAGCGACTTGATGGTATCGATCAGGTCCTGTGCCACCGACTCGTCCTCGACGGTCGCGACCTCGCAACGCTGGGACAGAATAGCCTCGTCGTGGCAGAGCTCTTTAATCATACGTTCCTCCATAGGGGTCGTTGTAACCGCTTAAGTATACGGTACCCACACATTTTCATACGGAAAATACCGCCCGTCCGCTACAAAGCGCCGAACATCAACATGTGAAGAACAGCAAGGTTGTAAAGGCGATATAGTGAGTGAGTTCGTGTCAATCGGCCTAAACTCGGGGCCGAACAAGGAAAGGGTATGCATGGACGAACTATTTCACGTCAGCGAGCGCAAGTCCACAATCGGGACCGAACTTCGCGCTGGACTGACAACGTTCCTGGCAATGGCCTACATCATTGCCGTCAACCCCGCGGTGCTCTCGGGCGCCGGCATCGATGCGGGAGCGCTCGCCTGCGCCACTTGCCTGGGCGCCGGCATCATGACCATCTGCATGGGCATCTTCGCCAACCGCCCGCTCGCCTGCGCTTCGGGCCTGGGCATCAACGCCATGATCGCGGGCATCGCCACCACCATGTGCGGCGGTGACTGGCACGTGGCCATGAGCGTTATCTTCCTCGAGGGTATCGTCATCTTGCTGCTCGTCCTGTGCGGCCTGCGCGAGGCCATCATGGACGCCATCCCCGTGGTCCTGCGCCACGCCATCTCGGTTGGCTTGGGCCTGTTTATCGCCATGATCGGCCTGTGCGACGCTGGCATCATCACCGCTGGCGCCGGTACGCTCGTCGGCCTGGGCGACATCGCCTCCCCCACCTTTATCGTCGGCATCATCTCCATCGTCGTGACGGTTGCCCTGGCTTCCCGCAACGTGCCGGGCTCGCTGCTCATCGGCATCATCGTCGCCGTTATCGCCGGTATCCCGCTGGGCGTCACCCATGCGCCCGAGGGCCTTATCGCCCCGCTCAACTTCTCGACCTTTGGCGCCCCGTTTGTCAGCACCGCAGACGGCAACATGGCCATCGTGAAGGTTCTGACCGACCCGATGCTGCTCGTCGTTGCCTTCTCACTGCTCATGAGTGACTTCTTCGACACCATGGGCACCGCGATGGCCGTCGCCAAGCAGGGCGAGTTCTTGACCGAGGACGGCAACGTCGAGGACATCCGTCCCATCCTGGTCGTCGACTCCGTGGCCGCTGCTGCCGGTGGCTTTATGGGCGTCTCCTCCATCACCACCTTCGTCGAGTCCACCTCTGGCGCTGCCGACGGTGGCCGCACGGGCCTCACCTCCGTCACCACCGGCGTGCTGTTCATTCTCGCCGCGTTTTTCTCCCCCATCGTCACCATCGTTTCCAGCGCCGCCACCTGCGGTGCTCTGGTCTACGTCGGCTACCTCATGATGAGCGAGGCCTCCGAGATCGACTGGTCCGACGTGTCGCAGGGTTTCCCGGCGTTCATGATTGTCGCCGGCGTGCCCTTCACCTACTCCATCTCTGCCGGCATTGGCCTGGGCTTTATCGCCTACGTGATCGTCGCGCTCTTTAAGGGCGAGGCCTCCAAGATCAAACCTCTCATGTGGATCGCAGCCCTTGCCTTCCTCGTCTACTTCTTTGTAGCGTAGCGGCAAAGCTGCCAAAGCAGAACACCAAAGCGCGGAGTCGCATCGAGCGGCTCCGCGCTTTTCTTTTAAAGCCAGGCAACGCACGGACGCGCGATACATTGCTTCCCAAGTTTTGGACATTTTGCCCTCCAAACGGCACTACCGCCGGCTACATCCTGCAGATATGCTGGGCGTAATCGCATAGGCCCTATGAGGATGGGAGTAACCATGGCCGCCTTGTTCACGACCCCCAAGCGCAATGACAAAACCTCTGGAGCCCATTTTGTCGAGCCCGACGTGCGCCGTCACACGCTGCTCGCACACGGCAGCTGGCGCCGCGTGACACGCCGCATCGTTGTAGGCGCCGTATGCGCGCTTACGGTGAGCTCGTTGCTCATGCCGAGTGTCTCGCTCGCGGCGGAGTGGGTGGACGTCGGCGGCGTCCGCCACGAAGCGGCCGCGGGCCCCACGGGAGACGCCGCCGGCACCTGGTCATGGGATGGCGCCGATGACATGAAGCTCAACGGCTATGACGGCGGCGCGATCCAGGCTGCGGGCAAGCTCAACATTGCCTACGAGGGCACGAACACCGTGAAAACCGAGCCCGATTACACCGGAGCCGCCATCAAAGCGCAGGATGGCACTAGCCAGAAAGCAGAGTTGAACATAACGAGCTCGAATAGCACGGATGAGCTCAATGTGGCAGCCGAGACCGATGCAATTAAATCCACAGGCGACCTCTCCATTTCTGGCCCAGGCACCGTGAACACCACGAGCACTACTGCCGACGGAATTGAGGCAAAGGGCGATCTCTCTATCACGGGCTCGGGCACCGTGAATGCTACGGGAGGCACCGAAGGCATCCAATCCAAGGGCAAGACCACCATCGATTCCTCTGGCACAGTGATCGCTAAAGGAAACGAAAGTTACGGCATCTCCGCGGGCAGTGACCTGATCATCAAAGGCGGCGGCAAGGTCGAAGCAAGCTCTATAGAAAAAGCGGCGATTTGGGCTGACGACGGCATTACCATCTCGGGCGGCAGCCAGGTCAAGGCGGACTCCGAGGGAGATCTCGCTGTCGACGCTGAGGGCAGTCTCGCGGTCACGAACGCCTCCCTTAACGCAAGCGGTGTTGAATATGGCGTCTATGGCCGCAAGGGTGTCACACTCGACCACGCGACCGTGACGGTCCGTGCAAGCGCGGGCGGCGGCTGGCAAACTGTCGCTCTCATCACCGACGAGGACGATATCGTCATCAAGAACGGCTCGATCGTGGATGCGTTCGCAGAAGGCGAATTCTCGACCGCGATCTCCACCAGAAACTACAACCCCAACGAAGCTGGTGGCCACATCTACATTAGCGACTCCGTTGTCAAGGCTATAGCCCGCTATACCGAAACCGGTGGCGATGGCCCCGACTGCTACAGCGGAGACCAGGACGGCGAGATTGTCCCCGAGTCCCAAGGCCTGAACATCGGCATCTTCGCCCAGACCAGGGAGGGCATCACGCCCGCGACCATCTCAATCGTCCGCAGCAAGGTCACTGCCGAAGGAGACACGGCGGCGATCTTCGCCCTTGCCACAAGCGAGGACGGCAAGGCGATCGGCACCATAGAAATCGAAGGCTCCACCATCCTGACGCCTGAAGGCGGCAAGGTCATTGACTATCGCAACAAAGAAGAGCTCAGCAACGGCGACATCTACGAGGCAGGTCAAACCATCGGCACGGGCGACGCCACGATCGACTCCCCCTATGACACCGCTGTCGCCAAGCGCACGGTCATCGTGCCTCCCGAGGAGATCAAACCCGAGGAAAAGCCCGGCGAGACCAAGCCCGAGGGTTCCAAGTCCGAGGGCACGAAGACGACCAAGACCGTTGCAGTTGCAACCACGGGAGCCAAGACCACCGGCAAGCTCGCGGCAACCGGCGACGCCTCGAGTGCCTTCATCGTGGCAGCCGCCCTTGCGGGAACAGCCGCCACCGCCGCGGGCGCCGTGGTGAGCCGCAAGCGCTCGTAAACACTTTTTCGCACGGGACGGGTGGATCGCGGCCCTTGCCTTCCTCGTCTACTTCTTCGTAGCGTAAGGGCAAGGCTGCAAAAGCTGAACAATAAAGCGCGGAGTCGCCATGCGGCCCCGCGCTTTTCTTTTAGCGCCGGTCGCTGCGCCGGCGTGCGGCCTATTTCTCCCCCATTTTGGCCATTTTGCCCTCCAAACGGCACTACCGCCGGCAACATCCAGCAGATACGCTGAATCTAGTCGTATAGGCCCTATGAGAACGGGAGCAACCATGGCAGCCTTGTTCACGACCCCCAAACGCAATGACACTACCGCCGGAACCCATGTTGCCGAACCCGACGTTCGCCGTCGCATAGGACTCGCGCACGGCAGCTGGCGCCGCGTGACGCGCCGCAGCGTCGCGGGCGCCGTGTGCGCGCTCACGGTGAGCTCGCTGCTCATGCCGAGCGTCTCGCTCGCAGCGGAATGGGTCAAGGTCGGCGGCAACAAGTACAACACCGCGGCGAGCGACGAGGCCGGTACCTGGTCGTGGGACGGCGCCGACGACTTGAAGCTCAACAACTATAACGGCGGCGAGATCCAGGCCGCAGGCAAGCTCAACGTGAATTACTCGGGAACCAACATCGTCACTGCCGAATGGATCGAAAGCATCAACGTTTCTCATGGCACTAACGAGAATGCCGAGCTCAATATCCAAGGCAACGAGGGCGGCACGCTCAGCGTGACATCTACTGAGGACGCTATCCTCTCCACGGGTAATATCAACATCGACGGAGCCGGATCCGTCAACGCCACGAGCACTGGGTTTGATGCCATCAATGCCGGAGGTGATCTCGCTATCAAAGGTTCGGGCAACGTCAACGCCACGGGTGCATCGGATGGCATCAGGGCAAACGGCAATATCACGATTGACGACAGCGGAGCCGTCACCGCCAGGGCTACCAAGGACAAGGGTATTGGAGCCGACAAGAACCTCACCATCAAGGGTGACGGGACGGTCGAGGCAAGCTCAGCCGATGGTGAGGCCCTTTGGAGCGGCGGCAATATCAACATCTCGGACGGCAGCCAGGTCAAGGCAAACGCCGAGGGATATCTTGCCGTCGACACTGAGGGCAGTCTCGCGGTCACGAACGCCTCCCTTAACGCAAGCGGTGTTGAATATGGCGTCTATGCCCACAAGGGCGTTACGCTCGATCACGCGACCGTGACGGTCCGTACCAGCGCGAACGGCGGCCAGGCCATCGCCTTCATCACTGACGGGGGCGACATCGACATCAAGAACGGCTCCACCGTGGACGCGTTTGCGGAAGGCGAGGTTTCGGCTGCATTCTCCACCAGAAACGATCGACCCAACGAGAAGGGCGGCCACATCTACATCAGCGACTCCGTTGTCAAGGCCATAGCCCGCTATGTCGAGAACGGCGACGGCCCCATCCCCTACAGCGAAAACCAAGATGGCGAGACGAGGCGCGAACCCCAAGGCGAGAACATCGGCATCATCGCCCAGACCAGCGAGGGCGTCACACCCGCAGTCATCTCGATCATCCGCAGCAAGGTAACGGCCGAAGGAGATACAGCGGCAATCTTTGCCCGTGCCATGAGCGCTGACGGCAAGACAATCGGCACCATCAAGATTGAGAACGCCGCCATCCAGACGCCCGAAGGCGGCAAGGTCATTGACTATCGCAAGCTCCGTGACGGCATCTACGAGGCAGGCCAGGCCATCGGCACGGGCGACGCCACGGTCGACTCCCTCTATATCAAAGCAGTCGCCAAAAGTACGACCATCGCACCTCCCGAGGTAGCCAAGCCGGAAGACCCCAAGCCCGACGAGACCAAGCCCGCAGAAAGCAAGCCCGCGGAGTCCAAGCAGAACCCCAAGCCTGATGTCTCAAAGCCGACCAAGGCCGTTGCGGCCTCAACCACGAAAGCCAAGACTACCGGCGTGCTCGCGGCAACCGGCGACACCTCGGGTGCGGCCATCGTGGCAACCGTCCTTGCGGGAACAGCCGCTATCGCCGCAGGCACCATGGCGAGCCGTAAGCGTTCTTAAACGCCTCTGCGCACATGGCAGCTCCCGCGAAGGCCCCGAGCCCCAGCACCGTTTAACAACGCCACCGCCGAGCTCCCCTCCGGCGGTGGCGTTTTCCATATGCGTCCGCAGGGGATGCACGAGATTGTCTTTGGTCTAGCCCAACCGGCATACGCTGGCGTGCGACAATTGGGGCTGCCGATATCACAACACTGAGAGAAGCCCGTCATGGAAGCGCATCAAAAGCAGATAACCGTATATTCGAATCATACGGAAAGCGCGCCTGTCATCTACCTTCCTGTGGTCGTGGGCGACGGCAGCGAGGTTTATAAGTGTTGCCGAGAGCTCGACTGCCCACCGTTCACCCTTGTCGCCATTGGCGGGCTCGATTGGAATCGCGAGCTGAGCCCCTGGGCATGCGACGGGACCGTACGCGATGCCGAGCCTTTCGGCGGCCAAGCTGCCGGTTTTCTCGATGAGCTGCTGAATCAGATAATCCCAGAGGCCGAATCATCACTTCCCTGCCCGCCCACCTGGCGCGGCATTGCCGGCTACTCGTTGGCGGGTCTTTTTTCACTGTGGGCACTTTGGCAAACAGA
>URFU01000011.1 GCA_900547125.1 uncultured Collinsella sp. | reverse complement strand
CCACTCAAAGGTATGCTCGGCCTTGTCGAGGACTTCGCCGCAGCGGCAGACATGCCAGTGGTTCTTGGCGTCGTGTGCCCAGCCGGAGCCGTCGGGCTCGTGCTTGAGGACACCCTCGACCGTCACATTCACGTCGTGCTCGACGTCCTTAAGCTCAAAGGTGCCGGCGTCGGAGAGCTTAACGGCCTTACCGTCAACCTTTACGGCGTAGTCCTTGCCCGCAAAGTACGCACTGTCGATGCTCATGGCGAGCTTTGCGGAGCCGTGCCAGTCGAGCTCGGTTGCCGTCGAGGTGAGCGAGTAGCCCTCCTGAGTGGTCGGCAGTCCCACGACCAGCTTGCGACCAGCCTTCACGGTAACCTCGGTAACGGCAGAGGCGTCGTAGTTGGCCTTAGCCTGGTAGCGCACCTCGTACACGCCGGCGGCGAGATCCTTGAGCTCGGTCACGCCCTTGCCCACGGTCTGGTACTCGGCGCCCTGAGCGCGCCACTCCATGGTGGCGTCGACGCCCGTGATCTTGCCGTCCTTCTTGCCGCTCACGGTCTCGGCGGTGGTCTGAACCACCGGCGCGTCCTGCGCGGCGTTCTTGATGGAGAACTCGCAGGTCAAGCCATCGGAAGGCAACACGTAGTTGCCAGCAGCCTTGCCCGTCAGCTCGGCAAGGGCTGCCTTATAAGAGGTGCCGACCTCGGTCTGAGAGCCCTCGACGGTCGCGCCGAGGTCATCATTGCCGATAACATTGCCGAGCGTGGCCACAGGGCAGTGCTCCCTGCCGTCATAGGTGAACTCGGTGGTGCCCCATATCACAGTGAGCAGACGCTGGTTGATGGTGAACGTGCCGTCGACGAACGTGATGCTGTAGTTGGGGTTTGCACCCTCGGGCTGCGTTAGCTGCAGAGCATAGCCGCCGTCGCGCACGTTGTCGTTATTTTCGCGCTCGATCTCGAGGCCCTGAAGCGTTTCGCCCACGACGAGTTTGCCAGAAGTGACATCCCACGTAAACACGGGGTCAGCCTCGCCGTAGGTCTTAGAATCGTCCTGGGCGGTGACCGTAATCGCGCGCGGCTTGACCTCGAGCGTAACCTCACCCTCGGCCTTCACACCGTCGATCGTCACCTTATAGGAAACAGTCAGTGTGCCGACGTCCTTGATCTTGGGGGCCTCGGGAGACCAGTTCTTGCCATCGGCGCTGTACTGGGCCGTCGCGCCCTCGGGCAGTCTCGTCGCATCGACCGTGTGATACGCACCGTCGTACTCGCCGGAGTAGCCAACGATAGCGGCAACCGGAATCTCGACTGCAGGCAACGCATGCCCACAGACCGTGCACTGCTGATGCTTGGAGCCGGCCTCGGTTGCCGTGGGCGTCTTGTCGATGACCCACTCAAAGGTGTGCGTGGCCTCGTCGATTTTCTCGCCGCAGGTGCACTCGTGCCAGTGCGTATTATCGTTGGAGAGCCACTTATCGTTCACGGCCTCGTGCTTGCGCACACCCTCAACCGTGATGGCGGTATTCTCCTCGACATCGCTCAGGACGAACCTTCCGCCCTCGTTCTTCTCGAGAACCACACCGTTTGCCTTGACAGCAAAGTCGTCGCCCGCGTAGTAGCCATCGGAGATCTTTACCGAGAACTCCACGCTTTCGTGCCACTGCAGTCTGTTCGGGCTATGCCACACTATCGAGTACGCGTCATTTTTCTCGGACAGGGTGACGTTCAGGTACTTGCCCTTGCCGATATGCACTTCCACAGGCGTGGACGGCAGGTAATTATCGGTCTCGGCATACCAGACCTGGTAGTCGCCAGCGGCAAGATTCTCAATCTTACCGTCTTCGGAAACCATGGTCTCGCCATCGGCGTCCCCGGCTTCGGTGCGGAACAGGCGATAGGCGACGCCGCCGTGCGCGCCCTCAATCTTGCCGTCGCACTTGCCACGGATGGTCTCGGCGGTAGCCTTCAGGCCCTGGGGTTTCTCCTGCTCGGCCTTATAAATCGTGTAGGTATATTCAAGGTTTTCGGTAGGAAGGGCGTAATTCTTGATGACCTCGGGGTCACCGGCGAGGCCCGTCACCTTTGCCGGATAGCTACCGGCATCGATGCCCGTCGCGTTCTCGACCTCATAGGAAACCTTACCCTCGTCACGCTTGACGACATTGGTGGGCTCGACCTTGGGGCCCTGAGGCTCACCGTTATAGGTATACGTTCCGACCGTCCAGCCAACACCAATCTGGCGCTTGGCGATCTCGAACGTGCCGGTCTGGAGCGTCGGAGCATAGTTCGCCCGCTGGATCTTGTCCCATTTGTCGCCGACCTTGCTCTCCTCGATCGTCAGCGTATAGGTGCCCACGTTCTCGCCGGCCTCACGGTGAATCTTGAACCAGGAGAGCGGGTGGCCCTGAACAATCGAGCCCTTGACGGCTTCGAGTTCAAAGTTCGGATCGGCCTCGCCGTACGTCTTCGAAGCGTCCTTGGGCTTCACCGTCACCGGACGGGGATCGACCTTAAGCTCGACCTCGCCCTTGCAGATGTCCCCAGACGTAAGGGTCGCCTCAAACTCGACGGTCTTGGTACCGGCATCGCAGATGAGCGGAGACTCGTCACTCCACTTCTTCTCGCCCTTCTCGCGATACTTAATAGATGCAACAGTCTCGGTATCAACCGTCACGCTGTGCCACTCGCCATCGTAGGTGCCCGAGTAGCCCTTGATGCCGAAGGCGGGGATCTCGACAGACTCGCGCTCGTAGCCGCACGTCTTGCAGCGCTCATGCTTGGAACCGGGCTTATCAGCCGTAGCGACCTGGTCGACGACCCACTCAAAGTCATGCTTTGCGCGGTCAACGTCCTCCTTGCCACAGGTGCAGGTGTTCCAGTGTTCGGCGTCGTCGTGCTTCCAACCGCTACCGTCGGCCTTCTTAGGGCCGTCCTTGACCTCAACCGTCAGGGCCTCGGAGGCGTTATGGTTACGGTCGGCCTTAAGGCGAACGCTGTATTTGCCAGCGACGAGGCTCTTAACCGACGTCTCGCCTTCGGCAATCCACTGATAGTCGCTGGCGGCCTCGGCTTTCCATTCGTAGGTGTTATCAATCCCGTCGATGCTGCCATCCGCCAAGGCATGCCCGGTCGCGGCCGTCGTCTTGACGTCCTTGGGAGCGGCCTGATCGGCGGGGGCAATCTTAATCTTAAGCTCGCCCTCCACCGGCACGTAGTCGGGTGCGGTAATGCGGTACTTAATTGTCTCGGCACACACGTTGTCGTAGACATCGCGCGTGACATTGGTATAGGAGGGGATTCGGTCTTCGTACAGCAAGCCACCATCGACGCTATATTCGATCTGCATGCCCTCGGGGGCGTTGTCGACCGTCACCGATGGCGAGTGAGCCTTGCCATCATAGGTGCCGTCAAAGCCCTTGGCCTGAACATTCTCGAACTGCGTGCCGTAGATGCTCCAGTAGAAAAACTTGCAGGAGTAAATTGACTCGTAGGATGCGAAGTTTCCCAGGCCCCAGAGCTGGCTCCGGTACGCACCTGGATCTTTCTCCGAAACCGATTCGCCCCAAGCGAGGCGTTCGAAATCGACGCCCTCTTTAAGCTCAATCCATTCGTCACCAAGCTTATACGTCACCTTAATGCGAGGCGTTATCTCCTCACCCGTCCACTTATAAGACGGAACGTCGTTGAGCACGTCACCGTTGCTGAACCTCACGTTATCCTTCAGCTTGTCGTAGCCAATGATTTCGACCTTGCAAAGATCCTTGCGGTTGGAGTCCTTCTCCGCAAGCGAGGCAGGGTTGATCTTGAACACGCGTTTGAGCGTAACATCATTCTGGCCCTCGATAGCAACCGTCGCCTCCACGCGATAGGTACCCGCATCGCACGGCTGCGACCCTTCCATCTCGATGCCCACGGCGTCATTCTCATCCACGTAACGGTAAAAGCGTGCGCTCACAATCTTTACCTTGCCTTGGGCTACAGCATTGTCCTTTTGAGACGGCTTAGTCGTAGCAAGCACGGCGTCGCGCTGTTTGCCGTTGTAGATAAAGCTCAGGTCGCCGCTCTTGGACGACATCAGCGAGATCGTCTCGCCGTCCCTGGAGTAGACACAGTGTGAGGCCTCATACTGTCCGTTGCACGTAGCCGCGATGCTGTACCCATCCTTGTTGGCGGAATAGGTCCACTCGTGCTCGTGCTTGCGATGGATGACCTTGACCTTGCCATCGGTAACGTCGTATGCAAGGTCAGCGTTGGCAAGCTTGAGCCTGCTCGCGAGATCCTCCTGCGAAAGATCGCTCGTGCCGAGGTTCACATATTCATAGTAGTAGTGCTGCTTATTGGATTCGGAATCGAACTTGGAATCGTCGACAGACAGGGCAGCTTCGCCCGTAAAAGACTTATCGACATGAACCTTACCGTAGCTGCCGATTTCGGATGCGTCGACACCCTTCGCCTTGACCGTAGTGACCTTGGTGTTGCCGGCGAGCGTCACAGAACCAAGAGCGTAAACCGCGCAGCGTTTCTCGTCCTGACCGCTTATGTCACGACCGTTGAAATAATCAGAGGGGAACACGAACGAATCGTCGATAACCGTACCGTTTATGGTGCACGACGCATCCTTTGCCACCGCAATGGCACTCGTCATGTGCATCTGATACTGAATATCCCACACCTTGAACATATAAGAGCAGGGTCCATTCCATGACGTGTTATTTGTTGAACGAATGCTGCAGTTATTCAGAGCAACTATGGCATTTTTGACGCCGATATTGCCCGCATGCACATGACCGCTCTCAACCTTCATCTCGTCGCATGCAATCATTCCCTGACTGTTGTTTTCGAACGTGCAGCCGTTCAACGTAACTTTTGGAGTCTTCGACCGCCCGACCACGCTCAAGGCGCCGACGCAGTCATCACTATTATTCTTAAACGTGCAGTTGACAAACGTTGCATCCACCGCGACCTGGCTGCCTCTGATAGTCACAGGCGCCGGCGAGGCTTCGTAAATTTCATTACCCTGGTCAACCTTGAATGCGTTGTTCTTGCAGCATTTCCAACCGCTGACATTCACGTTCGTGAAGCTGACCGTCTCTCCCGCACCCATGGTTCCATAGAGCGTGATTGCCCGAACGGTATCTTTGTTATCGGTCCTTGAAACAAGCTTGAGGTTTTTCACGGAAAGGTTGAGGCTCTTGCCCGTATTCGGCTTATCGACACCTCCACGCGCTTCGTAATCGTTGCTATCGCTCAAAAACGTTTTTCCATCGCAGCGGACCTCGGTCGAGGTGCCCGAATCACCGATGAACTCGACATAACCGCCCTTAAGCACAAAGAGGGGGTGCTGCGAATACGTAAGGTCACGCTTGACGGTCAGCGGACCGCCCAGAGACGAGCTGTCGGTGAAATATAGGCGGGTCGGATTCTCCTTGGTGCCGCCCTCGACCTCATAGTGGTCGATATCAACCGTGCCGGCAAACCGATAGTCTTTGCCGCCGGAAAGTTGGATTACATCACTTTCGCCATACGAAAGTTCGCTTTTCAGGTGCTTTGGTTTGATCGCGGCGGACGGATACGCCTCCGCTACCGTAGGCGTGGCGAGCGTCGTCACCGCACCCCCAAGCGCCAGCGCTGCAGCCAGCACGCAAGCAGCAAGTCTGCGCATCCCCATCTTTTTCTCCCTCATCACAGCTCCCCTTACCCCTATGCTTTCGCAATGTTCGTTATCGCCTGGCGCCGGCGGCCGGCATGATTCCCCGTCCGACCGCCGGCATCGATTGACGTGTGTATCCATGGTGTATTGTGCGGTCGTCACATCTGACGCCCTGCCGCTTGGCGCGAGTTGCACGCCTTGGGGCGCAAATGGGACACGCCTCCGCGGGCGGCGCGCACCCAATGTGGCAAAATCGAACTACTAAGGGGGCTCGAATGCTCAAGATTATCGCCTGCGACGACGACGTCGCTTTTCTAGATAGACTGCACCGGATGATCGACCGCTGGTCGACCGAGACGGGCACGGCAGTCGACGTTGCGCTCGTCACGCGCGGCGAGGACCTGCTGGCCCGCCATGCTGCATCGCGCGCCGACATCATTCTGCTCGACATGATCATGCCGCTCGTCAACGGCATGGACACCGCGCGGGAGCTGCGCCAATCCGATACCGCTGTGCGTCTGGTGTTCCTCACCTCATCGCCCGAGTTCGCGCTGGAGTCCTATGAGGTCCGCGCCTTCGACTACCTGCTCAAGCCCGTAACGTACGAACGCCTGGCGCAGCTGCTCGACGAGCTTTCGAGCATGCGACCCGCCGTGACCGACGAGCTCGTAACCAAAACGTCCTTTGGCTACCATGCCCTGCGCCTGTTCGATATCGAATATGCCGAGGCCCGCAACAAGCACGTGGTATTCCACCTGCGCGACGGGCGCGACATCGAGGCGCTCGAGCCGTTCCGCAACATCGAGGACCAGCTGGCCAAAAACGCAAGCTTCTTTAAATGTCACCGTAGCTACCAGGTCAACCTGCGCAATATCGACCACTTCAACCGTACGGATATCGTCATGCGCTCGGGCGCTTGCATCCCGCTGGCGCGCAGCTGCAAGCAGGGTTTCCAGGATGCCTACTTTGCGGCACGGTTCGAGGGCGGGAGGCGCTAATGCTCCCCACGGTCGAGATGATGCTTTGGGCAATTCACCACGCAACAACCCTGCTTTTCGGCGTTTTTGCCTCGGCGGCGCTCTGCGGTATCGAGATCAACCGGCGTCACGTGCTTGAGCTGGTGATGGTCGGCGCCGTAACCGGATGCGCATTCGGCCTCGCCAATGCCGTCGGCGGCGAGCTTTTCGCCCGTCAGGCATATCCACTCGTCGTGCATCTGCCGCTCGTCATCTATCTGTGCGCACGCTATCGCCTGAGCCCGCTACTCGTTATGCTGGGCGTCACCAGTGCTTATCTGAGCTGCCAGTTCAGCAACTGGATTGGCATCGCCGCGCTCACCGCCACCGACTCGCAAATCGCGTACTACGCGGCACGCATTATCACCACGGCCGTCGTCTTTGCGATCCTGCTGCATTGGGCAAGCGACATCGGTCCGCGCTTGGCGGTCAAAACCCCCACCGAGCTCGAGATTCTGCTCATCCTGCCGCTCGTCTATTACATCTTTGACTACGCCACCAACGTCTACACCACGCTCTTCCACTCGGGCTCCGTGGTGACGGTTGAGTTTTTGGCGTTTGCGCTTTGCGCGTTCTACCTCATGTTTCTTGCTGTGTATCTGCGCGAATACGAGGCAAAGGAAACCGCCGAGCGCGAGCGCTGGATGCTTGCGACCCGCGACAACGCAGCCATCAAAGAGCTCGAGGCTTGGCGTCAATCTGGACGCGAGCTTTCGGCTCTCCGCCATGACATGCGGCACTTCCTGCGCGGCCTTGCGGCTTTGATCGAAGAGGGCCGCATCGACGAGGCACTCGAGCGCAACGACGAGCTCTGCGAGACGAACGCCCGCACCGCCGTGCGCCGCTACTGCGCCAACGACACGGTCAATATCGTGCTTTCGTCATTTAGCTCCGATATCAACCGAAACGGCATCACCGCCGATTTGCGCGCTGCCGTGCCCGAGAGCGTCCATGTAGCCGACGTCGATCTGTTTAGCGTGCTCTCAAACGCCCTGGACAACGCCATCGTCGCCGCAAGCGCCGCTCCCCAGGGCAAGCGATTTGTCGATCTGGACCTGCGTTGCGAGGACGGGCAACTGCTCCTTTTGGTCTCCAACACGTTTGGGCGCCCGCCGCGCATGGTCGACGGCATGCCCGTAGCCGGGCACACCGGACACGGCTTTGGAACCAAGAGCATTAAACTTGCCGTCGAACGCATGAACGGCAACTGCCAGTTTCGCATCAACGGCGACCGGTTTGAGCTTCGCGCCGTGATGTAAGGGCGCGACAAGTCGGCGCCGCGCTCGACCCGTCAGGGCCGCCTTGCCGGCTCCGGTCCGCTACAGCGGCGCGGCTGCCGGGGTCAGTTGCTTGATGTATGCCCACATGCGCTGCTTGGCGGCTTTGTCAGTGAGCGCCGCCTCAAAACCGTCGAGCGCGAGCACGCGACGACCCTGTACATGGGCGACTAAGCCAGGCTTGAGCATAGCGGTATCGAAGTCGTCGATTGCCACGAGCATGTCGGCATAGGTCTCGCGCATGGTATCGGCCGCGCGATCGTCCAGCAGCAGGACCGCCTCGGGGTCCAAGGCCTCGAGCGCCTCGCGGAACAGCTCGCACGGCAGGCCCTCGCCTGTCGCAACCGCTCCGTCACCCGCGCCGGCAACACTTGCCAACACGCAGAAATCCTCGGGCGCGTAGCCGATGGCACCGAGCGCCTTGCGCAGCGCGGCACCGTCCGGACCGGCAGCCAGCTCGCCGCCCGCACGCTCGGCATCGTCTAAATCACCTTTTACCAGCACAATCGGCGAGCACGCGTTGCCTGCGATACGCACGCCGCGACCCGCGAGCGATGCGAGTTCCTGCTCGGTCGCCTGGGCGATGACTTCTTTTTTCTGGCTTTGTGACGTGGGCATGCGCTCTCCAATCGTTTGCGTGCCCACCATTATATAAAAGAGCCGACCGCGAGTGGTTGCATTGCGGGCCGTTGGGTATAAGCACGGTCGTACTGAGTTTTACGCGGCCAAGCCGCGTCGCACTATGGAGGTCACCATGGCTGACATTAAGCAGATTACCCCCGAGAACTTCGATTCCGTCGTTAACGGCAGCCTTCCCGTGCTGGTCGATTTTTGGGCACCGTGGTGCGGTCCCTGCCGTTCGCTCTCGCCCATCGTTGACGAAGTGGCCGACGAGCTGGCCGGCAAACTTGCCGTCGCCAAATGCAACGTCGACGACAATCAGGACCTGGCCATGAAGTTTGGCGTCATGAGCATCCCCACGCTGGTTGTCTTTAAGAACGGCGAGGAAATCGACCGCTCCGTTGGCGCGCTGCCCAAGGCCAGGCTGCAGGCACTGCTTGAGAAGCACCTGTAATACGCCGGTCATGTGCTGCCGTCCATGAGCGGTTTTGCGCCGCTCACCGGAGAGCCGGGCGCTGCGCGCGCGACCACGGATAGTATGGTAATCACAAACAGCCCCCAGTGAACGGGTGCGGGTCAGACGGACTCGCACCCGTTTTCTTATGCGGCGGCGCGCAAAGCAGGCGTAGTAGAATCTGAACCACTGAATAGACTCGTACAAAAGGAGACTTTCCATGCATGACGTCGGAATGAACATGAGCCAGCTTGCCATGAGCGTCAAGCAGGTCGACGACACGATTGAGCTCGCCCACGAGTGGAGCCATCAGCTGCTGCATGCGACCGAGAACTTTGATATGGAGCGCATTGGTGCCAAGCTCGAGGCCGCCATGGCGGCGCTCCACGAGGCGCACGACGCACTCGAGGGCTACGAGGAGGCCATCGAGGCCGACCACAACTCCGTTGGCTCCGTAAAGCTGGTGTAGCGTGGCCGAGCACGAGCACGTCTGCGATCACGAGCATGAGCATTCGCACGGGCCGACCGGCGACGCGGGCTGCCGTTGCGGCGGCTCTGCCTCCGAGCTGGTCCGTTTTTCGGTCACCGCGCCCGACGACCTGCTGCGCCGCTTTGACGAGCAGATCGCGCGCCGCGGCGACGTGGCCAACCGCTCCGAGGCTGTACGCGACCTGATTCGCGCCTCCATTGCCAAGGAGCAGATGCGAACGCCCGACGAGCAGGTCATCGGATCGCTCACCATGATTTACGACCATCACACGGGCGACCTGACGCGCCGCCTGGACGAAGTGCAGCACGACTACACCGACGAGATTGTATCGACTATGCATGTGCATCTGGACCATCACAACTGCTTGGAAATTCTGGCGCTTAAGGGTCGCGGCGAGCGTGTCTACGAGCTAGCCGACCGTCTGCTGGGTCTGCGCGGCGTTAAACACGGCGAGCTCACCTGCGCCGCCACCGAGCAGAGCCTGGGGCTGTAACAGCAAACATTTCGACGAAGGAGGGTCGCATGCGACATGCGCATATCCATGTAACGGGCATTGTGCAGGGCGTCGGCATGCGACCGTTTGTGTATCGCGAGGCCATGGCGCACGGCATTTGCGGCTGGGTGCTCAACGCGGGCGATGGCGTGCATATCGAGGCACATGCTCAAAGCGAGTCGCTCGACGAATTTATCGCCGCGCTTTCCGAGCATGCGCCTGCGGCGTCTCGCGTGGAGCATGTCGAGGTTGTGGACCTAGCACCCGGCGACTGGGACGCCGCTAACGAGCAGGGTTTTCGCATTGTAGCGTCACAGGATCAAACTGCCCACACGACGCTCATCTCGCCCGACATCGCCACGTGCGACGACTGCCTGCGCGAGCTGTTCGACCCCGCCGACCGACGCTTTCACTATCCCTTTATCAACTGCACCAACTGCGGACCGCGCTTTACCATCATTCGCTCGCTGCCCTATGACCGAGCGGCAACCTCGATGGATCGCTTTCCCATGTGCCCCACCTGCGCCGCAGAGTACGCTGACCCGCTCGATCGGCGGTTTCACGCGCAGCCCGATGCCTGCTTTGATTGCGGGCCGCATATTACGTGGCGTGAGGTCAATTGCGGTGTTGTGCCAACGGCGGTCGACGCAACACCAGCCGTCGGCTCCACGCGCGAGGCCAGCGATGCCATCATCGAACGTTGCGTCGAGCTGCTGGCAGACGGCGGCATCGTCGCTATCAAGGGTCTGGGCGGATTCCACCTGGCCTGCGATGCCAGCAACGAACAAGCGGTGCGCGAGTTGCGCCGTCGCAAGCGTCGCAGCAATAAGCCGCTTGCCGTTATGGTGCGCGGCCTTGCCGACGCCGAGCGCCTGTGCCGCATCGACGGCGTTGAGCGTGATCTACTTGCCGGCAGCGTTCGTCCCATTGTGCTGCTGCGTCGCCGCGCAACCGGCAACGACTGCTACGGCTCCCCCAACGCCCCCGAGCTCGCGCCATCCGTCGCACACGACTTGCCCGAGCTCGGCGTCATGCTCCCCTACACCCCGCTTCAACATTTGCTGCTCGCCGCGGCTGCAGCGCACGGTATGAGCGCATTCGTCATGACCAGCGGAAACCTGAGCGAAGAGCCCATCGAGACCGACGACGCCCTTGCATGGGAGCACCTTGTTGCCGCCGGCATCGCCGATGCGCTGCTCGGCAACGACCGCGCAATTCTGTCGCGCTACGACGACTCCGTGGTACGCGTGGTCGACGGCGACGTCATGCCCGTACGTCGTGCACGCGGATATGCGCCGCAACCGCTGTCGTTGCCGGCGCTCGACGGCACCACGCCCTGCGTACTCGCCTGTGGGCCGCAGCAAAAAGCCACGGTCGCACTCACGCGCGAGGACGCCGACGGCCATGCGGCCTGTTTTGTGTCGCAGCATATCGGCGATGTCGAAAACGGCGCGACTTTCGATGCTTGGAGCGCCGCGCGCTCGCGTCTGGAAAACCTCTTTGACCTGGCGCCTGCCGCCCTGGCATGCGACATGCATCCCAGCTATCTGTCGAGCCAATGGGCGCGCGAACAGGCACGGGAGCACAATCTGCCGCTCATCGAAGTCCAGCACCATCATGCGCACATCGCGAGCGCAATGGCAGAGGCGATTGCCGCAGGCCGGCTTGCGCCCGATGCACGCGTCCTCGGTATCGCCTTCGACGGCACGGGTGCCGGCACCGATGGCACCATATGGGGCGGCGAGTTTCTTATCGCCCGTCTCTCCGATTTTGAGCGCGTCGCGCATCTGCGCACCTGGGCACTTCCCGGTGGCGCCGCATCCGTACACGATGCCCGCCGCAATGCCTTTGCCCTGCTAAGTGAGTTCGACCTACTCGAGCACCCGGGAGCCGTGGGGCTCTTGAACAGCCTTGACGAGCAAACGCGCAGCATAACGGCAACGATGATCGAGCGCGGCATCAACAGCCCGCGCACCAGCAGCATGGGCCGCCTGTTTGATGCCGCCGCCGCGATCCTAGGCATTTGCGACCAGGCGACTTACGAGGGCGAACCCGCCATCGAGCTCGAAGCCGCCGCCTGGCGCGCGCTCGACAGCGAAGGCGCCCATTTTCCCGACGACAATGCCGGCTATTTCGCATCTGGCCCATCGTGGCTGGACGGCCCCTATGTTCTGGACCAGAAAGCGCTCTTTGAGGCACTTCTGGAGGGAATTGAAGCCGAGGCGCCCGCCGATAGGCTCGCGCTCGACTTCCATGTCTCCGTCGCGCGCTCCTCGGCACGCATCGCCAGCGATATCTGCGCGCGCGAGGGCATCGACACCGTCGCGCTCTCGGGCGGCGTGTTCATGAACCGACTTCTGCTTCAGCTCCTCACCCGCGAGCTCAAAAGCGCAGGCCTTACTGTCCTTGTCCCCCATACCGTACCCGTCAATGACGGCTGCATCGCCTACGGTCAGGCGGCGGTCGCAAGCGCTCGTCTTGCGCAGATTGCATCGCAGTAGCTCGCCCTCGCACGCCGCTGTGCCCAGCCGTCTCACAGGCGTAACGCGTTTGCCCGCAAACCCCGCGAGCGCTACCATCAACTGATGGATTATTGAGCGCCTATCCAGCGCAAAGCGTCTAAAAGGGGAACAATATGTGCCTTGCCGTTCCCGGTAAAGTAGTCAAACGCGACGACGACCTCAAGGCCACCGTCGACATGATGGGCATCGAGCGCCCCGTGTCGCTGCGACTCGTGCCGACGGCGCAGGTTGGCGACTATATTCTCGTACACGCCGGCTTTGGCATCCAGATTGTCGACGAGCAGGAAGCGCAAGAAACGCTCGAGCTCGTTAATGCCATGAGCGAACTGGTCGAAGAAGACCAACTTGCCACCAACCCGGCCGAGGCATACTAGTGGCGGCCGGACAGCCGGCTCGCTCCGGTATCGACTTTTCGGCATTTCGCGATTCCAAGCTGGCCCGCGAGCTCATCGAACGCATCCGTGAACTCGTCGGCGACCGCACCATCAACCTTATGGAAGTCTGCGGCACGCACACCGTGAGCATCGGCCGCTATGGCTTTCGCTCCATTATGCCGGCCGGGCTCAAGCTGCTGAGCGGACCGGGCTGCCCCGTCTGCGTTACCGCCAACCGCGACATCGACCACGCAATCGCGCTCGCCAACATAGACGGCGCCATCATCACCACCTTTGGCGACATGATGCGCGTGCCCGGATCGTCCACCTCGCTCGCTGCGCAAAAGGCGGCCGGGCGCGACATCCGCATCGTCTACTCCCCGCTCGACGCGCTCGACATCGCCGAACAAAACCCCGACCGCCCGGTCATCTTTATGGGTGTGGGCTTTGAGACTACGACGCCCACCATCGCCGCCGCCATCATGGAGGCCGAAGCGCGCGGGCTTTTGAACTTCTCGGTCTACTGCGCCCATAAGACCACGCCGCCGGCGTTGCGCGCCATCGCCAACGATCCCGAGACCGCCATCGACGGCTTCATCCTGCCGGGCCACGTCGCCACCATCACGGGCTTGGCGCCCTTTGGCTTTTTGGTCGACGAGTTCAATACCCCGGGCGTGGTCACGGGATTTGAACCGGTCGATATCCTGCAAGGCATCTGCATGCTGGTCCAGATGGTTGTCGAGGACAGGTCCGCGATCGATAACGCCTACCGCCGTGGCGTCAACACAGACGGCAACCCCGTGGCGCGCCAGCTGGTCGAGCAGGTGTTTGAGCCATGCGACACCACGTGGCGCGGGCTGGGGCCGATTGCCAACTCGGGCCTTTCTATCCGCCCCGAGTTCTCGCGCTTTGATGCCCGTACCCGCTTTGACGTGCCCGTTGAGGCGACGGTCGAGCCGCGTGGGTGCCGCTGCGGCGACGTGCTGCGCGGGGCCATTACGCCGCGCAGCTGCCCGCTCTTTGGCCGCACCTGCACGCCCGAGCACCCCGTCGGCCCGTGCATGGTGAGCTCCGAGGGCAGCTGCGCGGCGTACTACCGCTACCGTAACTAGTCCGGACGCACCCGCACACTGGCACCACCCACGATTGGAGTTTTCGATATGTCCCGTACTGTCACCGATAGCACCGTCCTGTTGGGCCACGGCTCTGGCGGTCAGATGATGAAACGCATCATCGATGAGGTCTTTTTGGATGCCTTTGGGTCGCCCGAGCTGCTCGAGGGCAACGACGCCGGCGTCGCCACGCTGCCCGCGAGCGGGCGCATCGCCATGTCGACCGACAGCTTTGTAGTCTCGCCGCAGTTCTTCCCCGGCGGCAACATCGGCCGCCTCGCCGTGTGCGGAACCGTCAACGACGTCGCGACCTCGGGCGCCAACGTGCGCTACCTGTCGTGCGGCTTTATCCTCGAAGAGGGCTATCCCATGGATAAGCTCCGCCAGATTGTGCAGACGATGGCCGAAACGGCGCGTGAGGCGGGCGTGTCCATAATCACGGGCGACACCAAGGTGGTCGAGCGCGGCGGGGCCGACGGCGTCTACATCAATACCGCCGGCGTGGGCGAGGTTCTCACGGGCGTGGCGCTCAGCGGTGCCAACTGCCAGCCCGGCGATGTCATTCTGGTATCGGGTACGCTGGGCGACCACGGTATCGCCATCATGAGCCAACGCGAGGGCCTGGCGTTTTCGAGCACAATCGAAAGCGACGCTGCGCCGCTCAACCACCTGATTGCCGACGTTTTGGCCGCAGCGCCCGACACGCGCTGCTTTCGCGACCCCACGCGCGGTGGCCTGGCGTCCACACTCAACGAGTTTGCCCAGGCCAGCGGTGTTGCCATGGAGGTTGACGAGGATGCCGTGCCCGTGCGTCCCGACGTGCAGGCCGCCTGCGAGATGCTCGGCTACGATGTGCTGCAGGTAGCAAACGAGGGCAAGATGGTTGCCGTGGTGCCGGCCGAGCAAGCCGATGCCGCGCTAACCGCCATGCGCGCCGCGCGCTACGGCGAGAATGCCGCCATCATCGGTCGCGTGTTGCCACTTACCGAGGGCGCCCGTCCCGCCGTGCGCGTGCGCACCGGCTGGGGCTCGACCCGCATTCTCGACATGCTCGTGGGAGAGCAGCTGCCGAGAATTTGCTAGGGTGGAACCGCACGGTCGGCGCGATGTGACCCGATATCCCTGAAGATGTTCAGATTCCAAGCACGCCCAACGCGGAAGCCCAGTATTATGAGGTGCGTTTTGAAACCCAATGACGGGAGCTTTCATGGCAGCAGCTTTTTCCCATGTAATCTTTGACCTGGACGGCACCATCCTCAACACGCTCGAGGACCTGGCGGCCGCCGGCAACCATACCTGCGAGACGCACGGCTGGCCCACGTTTGCCGTCGACGAGTACCGCTACAAGGTGGGAAACGGCATGCTCAAGCTGGTTGAGCGCTTTATGCCTGCCGAGTACGCAGGCGACGGCCGTATGTTTGAGCAGACGCTCGCCGAGTTTAGGGCTTATTACGGCGAGCACAAGGAGGACCACACCGCCCCCTATGCCGGCACGATCGAGATGCTCGACCGCCTGCGCGCCGCGGGTGTGCAGCTTGCCGTGCTCACCAACAAGGACCACATCTCGGCGGCTCCGCTTATCGAGAAGTATTTTGGTTCCGAGCGCTTTGCGCTGGTGCAGGGCCGTGTCGATGCGTTTCCGCCCAAGCCCGAAGCACCCGTCACGCTGCATGTGATGGAGGAGTTGGGCGCTGATCCGGCAACCACGCTCTATGTGGGCGATTCCAATGTCGATATCCTAACCGGCCACAACGCCGGCCTTAAGAGCGCGGGCGTCAGCTGGGGCTTCCGTGGCCGCGCAGAGCTGGAAGCCGCCGGCGCCGACTACGTGGTGGACACCCAGGCAGAGCTCGCGGCGCTGGTGCTGGGCGAGTAGCAAGCGGGCACCAGAGCGAACAAATTGGCATGAAAAGAGGACGGCATAGACCTTCTGGTCATGCCGCCGAAGTTGAAAGGCAGATTGCCGCTCTGGCGGGCTTGCAGCGTCGAGCAGTTACGGCGTTTGGTAAAACGCCGTAACGAACTACCGCGTAACTCCCCTAGCTCATCATCGCATTCATCATCTCGGTGGTTGCGGAATCGTCGGCAGACCACTCGTTATCCTCATTGGCGGAATACTTAAAGGTGACCTTGGTGTCCTTGGTCTTAGCGGCCTTGGTCACGTCGACCATGACCTGGCCGGCCATCTTGTACAGGTCGTCCTCGGAAGGCGTCGTATCGAGTGCGGCGACCTTCTCCTGATACTGGGTGGCGAAATCTTCGACGATCTTATTCATGGACTTGCAGGTGATGGTAACCTCGGCGGTCGCAGTGCCCTTGTCCTCATCGACCGTCACATCGCCGATCTTGTAATCAAAGCCCTCGAGATAGCTCTTGGCGTACTCCTTGGGATCGATGCCCAGTTGCTCAAACTCGTCGCCCGAAGCCTCTTCCAGACCGGAGAGGAAATCATCGCCGCCGTTCTTGATCTCGTCAAACTGGCTCGTAAGGTCGTTAGTGATGAGCTCTTCCACCGAAGGCCCTCCGCAGCCGGAAAGCAAAACCACGCACGCGACCAGGGCAGCCATCAGGGGCGCAAGCAGCAGCTTCTTTTTCATGACATTCCTCCAAACAAGCGGCGCTGCGTTCCCTGCGCAGCGCACGTCGTAACAGCAAGTCCATATTAGCGGCTCCGCCCAGACCCCTACGTCGCAAAAGCGCGGACGGCTCAATTTGACGAACGAATGGCCCGTAAAGCAGGCCCCCTGCAATAAAATGCGCCTGCTCAGTCTATTAAAAAAGGGCGGCCGGATAACCCGACCACCCTTGCACATCCTTATGTTGCCGCAGGCTACTTGCGGACGACCTTAACGATGGCGTCACCGGCGGCGACGGCAGACTCGGCCTCGACGGCGAGCTCGACGTCGGCAAACTCGGCGGTGTTGGACACGGCCACGACGACGCAGTCCTTGTAACCGGCGGCAGCGATCTTGGCGCGGTCGATCTTGAGTATGGGCTGGCCGGCCTTCACGACGTCGTCGGCCTTGACGAAGCCCTCGAAGCCGTCGCCGTTCATGTTGACGGTATCGACGCCAACGTGCACCAGAACCTCGATGCCGCTATCGGACTGCAGGCCCACGGCGTGACCCATGGTGACGGTCACCTTGCCGTCGCAGGGAGCGTAGACCAGGTCGTCCTCGGGCCACACAGCGCAGCCCTTGCCCAGAACCTCGCCACCAAAGACGGGATCGGGCACATCGGCCATCTTGATGACCTTGCCCTTGACGGGCGAGCACAGCACGTCGGCGCCAGCAGAAGCAGAGATGGAGGCCGGAGCAGCAGCTGCCGCGGGCTCAGCCTTCTTCTTGAACATATCAAACAGACCCATACGTTTTCTCCTCTTGATTAAGCGCAACGTTATGCGCATGCCTATGGTGATTATAGTGCCAAATGACCAAAATACTAAGGCGAGGGTTCGAATCGCAAGCCCTTCCAAGCCCCTCCCAAAACCTTTTACCAGTGGCACTCATATTGTCGATTAAGCCAGACCCTCGGTGCCGTTGGACTTGATGATCTTCTGGTATGCGAAGAAGCTGTCCTTGCGGCGGCGCTCATAGGTACCGGTGCCGTCGTCGTACTTATCGACGTGGATGAAGCCGTAGCGCTTGCGCATCTCGCCCGTGCCGGCGGAAACCAGGTCGATGGGACCCCACCAGGTGTAGGCAATCAGGTCAACGCCATCGGCAATGGCCTCGCCCATGGCCTTGACGTGGCTCTGCAAGTAGGCGATGCGATACGGGTCGTGGATGGAGCCGTCCTCCTCGACCTCGTCGTAGGCACCCATGCCGTTCTCGACCACCATCAGCGGAATCTCGTAGCGGGCGTAAATCTCGTTGAGAGCGATGCGCAGGCCCAGAGGATCGATCTGCCAGCCCCAGTCGGTGGACTCCAGATAGGGATTCTTGCCGCCAAAGGTCATGTTGCCCTCGGTCATCTCGTGGTCCTTGTGGGTGCCCACGGTGCCGGACATGTAGTAGCTAAAGGAGTAGAAGTCGACCTTGCCGTCGGCGATATCCTGCAGGTCGCCGTCCTCCATCACGAGCTCGACATCGTTCTCGGCCCAGAAGCGCTTGGCATAGAACGGGTACTTGCCGCGCACCTGCACGTCGGAGCAGTACCAGTTCATGGTATTCATCTCCTGCTGCGTGGCGAACACGTCGGCCGGATCGCACGTGGCGGCATAGGAAAGGATGAAGCAGTCCATGTTGCCCATCTTAAACTGCGGGTAGTGCTCGTGGGCATAGCGCACGACGCGGCCGCTGGCGACAAACTGGTGATGCAGCGCCTGCATACGAGCCTGCGGCGTGGTGTGGACCGCCGACGCCGGACCCTCAAAGCCCTGAATCATGCTGGTCTCAAAGAGGTTGCCCATGTCCTGAGTACCGCAGTTGATCTCGTTGAAGGTGAGCCAGAACTTGACCTTGTCCTGATAGCGGTCGAAGACGGTCTGGCAGTACTTCTCAAAGAAGCCGATGAGCTCGCGGCTCGCCCAGCCGTTGTATTTCTCGACCAGGTGATAGGGCATCTCGTAGTGCGAGAGGGTCACGAGCGGCTCGATATTGTGAGCGCGCAGGCAGTCGAAAACGCGGTCGTAGAAGGCGAGGCCGGCCTCGTTGGGCTCAGCGTCGTCACCGTTGGGGAAGATGCGGCTCCAGGAGATGGACATGCGAAACATGGTAAAGCCCATCTCGGCGAACAGCGCAATGTCCTCCTCGTAGTGATGGTAGAAATCGATACCGTCATGATTGGGGTAGAAGCGGTTGGGATCGATGTCGATCGTAATCTGACGCGGCTCCTTGTAGCTGCCGCCCAAGAAATGGTCGTCGACGGAAGGACCGCGGCCGTCCACGTTCCAAGCGCCCTCAAACTGGTTGGCGGCAGTGGCGCCACCCCAATAGAAGCCCTCGGGGAACTTGATGTTTGCCATGAGCATCTCCTTTGCATCGCGGATCGATGAGCTGAGTATCGCCCACGCGCGGGACGCGCGGCTCCTAGTGCTCCAAACCCGATACTTCTTTTCGCCCTTGCGCCCCGTCACCACCCCGCCCCTGACACTTCCTGATACCGACCAAAAAGGGACAGGTTTATTTTGGCAGGTTTTATCTGGGCAAACGCTGGCGGTAGGCGGCCGGCGTGCAGCCATAGCGCTCGGCAAATTTTTTGTAGAAGAAGCTCATATTGGCATAGCCCACCTCGCGCGCTGCGGCCTCTGCAGTAGCACCGGTATCGAGTAGCGCCGCCGCGCGTGTCAGGCGGCTCTCCTGCACGAGCTGCATAAATGTGCGGCCCGTCTGCCGCTTGAGCAGCGCGCTTGCGTAGTTGGGACTCAGGTGCAGGTGGCGGGCTAAGTCGTCGAGTGTGCAATCGCAAGCATGCCGCTCGATGTAGCTCATCGCCGCTGCAACCTGCGCCGAGGGAAGCGCGGGACCGTCCGTTTGCAGCAGCGCGGCCTCGTAGCTTTGCACGAGCTCGACCAGCAGCAGCTCAAACAGCCTCGACACGATCTGGGGGCTCGCTGACGTCGGCCCCAGGAGCTCGCACAGCATCTCCTGCATATACCGGCGCACCCGACGGCTAGCGCCCGTGTGGAAATGCACATGCCCGCGGTGGTCGGTCTCGTCGTTAAGTGCGTTGAGCAGGAACTGCGAGACGGCGCTTGTGGACGAAAGGCTTTGCTCCAGGCTGCGGCGCAGCATCGGCCGCGAAATGACAATGCTCAACATCAGGTCGTGCTCGCCGAGCTCGCCTACGGCATGCGGGCAGGCGGCATCGAGCAGAAGTATCTCGTTTTGGGCGAGCGTGAGTTGCGTACCATTGACAACCTGTGGCGCGCTCCCTCGATAGACATAGCTGATTTCGACATAATCGTGCACGTGCTCCGGCACGGGGTTAAAGCGCGAGTTGCGCACAATCGACAGGCCCTCGGGCATACCTTCTTGGTGCAGGGCGTACGTCGCGTTACCGATTTTATGGACATGCCTGCCATCGATATCTGCCTGTTGACCCTGTCTAAATACATCGTTCCAGTCATAGCGGGCGCCCGCGCAGTAAGCGCGCTCGCTGTCGGTCAGCTCGAGCAAAAGATTGTCCAAACGTGCGATATCCATAGCGCCACCATCGTTGATTTAGTCATATTCTGCCGTGGTTTTGATATTAGCAGGGCAGCGCGGACGACGTACTCTGACTTCAATCGATTTAAAAGGTTGGTTTTAGAGGAGTGGGTATGGCAGCATATGACAACCATGTGCTTCCGTTCTTGTGGCTCAAGGGCGAAGAACGCGAGACGATTACCGAATACTTAGAGCAGATTGCCGGGGCGGACATCCGTGAAGTCTGCCTTGAGTCGCGCACGCATCCCGAGTTTTGCCGCGATGGCTGGTGGTCCGACCTGCGATTTATCATTGGCGAGTGCAAGCGCCTGGGCCTGAAGATCTGGCTGCTCGATGATGCCCACTTTCCCACGGGCTACGCCAACGGCGCGCTTTCAGGCGAGGATGTAGACCCCACGCTCAAGAAGACCGTGCTTAAGCATCACACGGTAACGGTCGTTGGACCCCAGCCGTCCACGACCATCAAGCTCGGCAACCTCATGGATCCCACGGAGCACTTTGTGGGCGCGGCGGGTTTTGACGCTGCCGGCGTGCCGCTCGACCTTGAGCTCGCCGTTGAGCAGACCGAAGACAGCATTCCCGCCCGCCTGCGCTTTGACGCCCCCGCCGGCGTTACCACCCTCGAGCTCTACGTCACCAGCCAAAAGACCGGCTTTCGCGATGAATACATCAACATGGTCGACGCCGATTCGTGCCGCATGCTCATTAACGCCGTCTACGAACCCACGTTTGAGCATTTGGGCGACGAGTTCGGCAAGACCATCCTGGGGTTCTTTACCGATGAACCGGGCTTTATGAACGAAAAGGGTGCAACCCTCGAAGACACTTCTACCAGCAGCTTTATCGGACGCGGCGACATGGCGCTGCCATGGTCGGACGAACTTGCGCGACGCCTGCACGAGGCACTGGGCACAAATTGGCTGAGTGAGCTCCGCGAGCTTTGGACGCGCGACCCCGCCGGCGCTCGGGTCCGCCACACCTACATGGACATCGCCACGCAACTCTACCGTGCGTGCTTTGACGAGCAGATTGGTGACTGGTGCCGCGAGCGCGGCGTTATGCACATTGGCCATGTAATCGAGGACAAGAGCTGCCACACACGCTTGGGCCAGGGCGCTGGGCACTACTTCCGCGCTGTCGCCGGTCAGGACATGGCGGGCATCGATGTGGTTATTAACCAGCTCGCCCCCGGCATCGACCACGGCCCTTACAGCTACTTCCATGGCGCATGGAACATGGAGTTCTTTACCTACGCGCTTGCCAAACTGGGCTCTTCGGCCGCGCGCCTCGACCCCAAAAAGCAAGGGCGCTGCATGGCCGAGGTCTTTGGCGCCTATGGCTGGCACGAGGGCCTGCGCGAGATGAAGTGGATTGCCGACCACATGCTCGTCCGCGGCGTCAATTGGTTTACGCCGCACGCGTTTAGCATGGCGCCCTTCCCCGATTGGGACTGCCCGCCGCACTTTTACGCGCACGGCAACAACCCGCAGTGGCCGCACTTTGGCCAGCTCATGAGCTATATGAACCGTACGGCAACGCTGCTTTCGGGAGGCTGCGCCACGCACCCCGTCGCCATCCTGTACCATGCCGATGCCGAATGGGCCGGTAGCGCCATGCCTATCGAGCGCGTGGCGGCAGAGCTCACGCGCGCGCAGATCGACTTTGATTTTGTGCCCGCCGAGGCTTTTGAAGACAAGAGCCGCTACAAGGTTTCGATTGCCGATGGATTGCTTGGTGTTAACAACTGTCACTACCAGGCATTTGTTATGCCCGGTGCTACGTTTATTGGCGCGGAGACGGCAAAGGCGGCGAGATACATGACGGATGCAGGCGTTATGGTGCTTGCCGTCGACGAGGTGCCCGGCGCATTCTACGATTCCGATGGCGCGGTCGAGCTGGGAGGGCTCGTCGCAATGCCGCTCGCCGATGTCGCCCGCGCGCTTGCAAGCGCGGGACTGCAGACCGTTGTCGCCGACACACCGCAGCCCTGGCTACGCGCACTTCGCTACGAGCGGGCGAGCGAGACCTACGTTATGCTCGTCAACGAGCACCCACGCGAGCGCATCGACTGCACGGTTGCATTGGCGACAGGCGAGCGCCTTTGCGGCACGCGGCTCGACCTGCTAAACGGCACCGAGCCCGTTGCGTTTGACGGTGCGTTGGAGCTCGCACCCTTCGAGAGCTGCTTCGTTGTTTTGGAAGCGGGCAGCGAGGATGCGCCCGGAGACGGCGCAATCGACGCCGATGCATCGCTCGACCTGCGCATCGAAGGCCCATGGACCGTTGCCCTCTCCCCTGCCGGCAGCAATGGCGCCTTTGGTGAAGCGCAAGAGCTCGAGCACCTGTGCGACCTCACAGCCGATCTGTTCACCGGCACCTGCGGCACCTACCGATATCATGCGTCGTTTGAGCTGGCCAACGATTGCGCCGACGCCACGATCGACCTGGGAGACGTCTACGAAACCGCAACGCTCACGCTCGATGGACGCTCGCTCGGCACACGCATCTGCCCGCCCTACCGTTTTGCCGCCGACGCACTTTCCGCCGGTGCGCATGAGCTCACGGTCGACGTCATCAACACGCTCGACCATGCGATCCCCGACATCTTCGCCCTCACCGAGCCCGTTGCCCCCAGCGGTATCCTCGGCCCCGTTACCCTTTGCAGACAAAACCTGCCAAAATAAACCTGTCCCTTTTTTGGCAGGTTTGGCGAGTGTGGGAGTTCGCATGGATATCAAACGCAAGATCACCGAGGCGCAAGGCCTCACCCCCACCGAGCAACAGCTTGGCATTGCAGCCCTTGCCATCGGTAAGGACATCCGCGGGCTTTCGATTAAGGAATTTGCCGCGCGCACCAACGTTTCGGTCGCGAGCGTGCACCGTTTTTGCAAAAAGCTCGGCCTCGAGGGCTTCAAGGACCTCAAGGTCGAGCTTATTCGCTTGGCAACCGAGGCGGGAAACCGCCGCGACGTGGACATCAACTTTCCCTTCGATGCTACGTCCACTCCTGCGCAGGTTATGGAGCGCATGGAGGGACTCTACCAGACCACGCTGGCCGAAACGCAGGAGCTGCTCGACCCCACGCAGCTCGACCACGCCGCCAAGCTCATCGCGAACGCCCGACAGGTCGACATCTACACGGGCTCGCACAACCTCTATCCAGCGGGAATGTTCCGCGACCGCCTGCTCTCCGCCGGTAAAAGCGCGACGTGCCACGACGGTGTCGAGGCCCAGGTGCGAACGGCGCTCGCCTCGGGCCCCGACCATGCGGCAATCGTCATCTCCTACAGCGGCCTTGCCCCCAATCTCAAGGACATCTTGCCGATCCTCAGCAGTCGACATGTCCCGGTCATCGTCATCGGCACGCCTTATTGCGCGCTCATTCACCCTGGCTTTGCCGCCTACCTTACGGTGAGTGACCACGAGAGCATGACGCATCGCATCACGCAGTTCGCCAGCCATATCGCCGTGCAATACGTGCTCGATTCGCTCTACAGCAGCTACTTCGCCAAAGACTACGCCCACTGCTCCGAATTCCTGGAGCGCTCGTTCCCCTACACCCGCCTGCCCGGGCTCAAGTAGCGACGAGCATGGATTTTTGGACGCTTAACTAACGAGCGTGGATAATCTCCCACTTTGAGCCCGCACGGGAGCCAAAAACGGGAGATTATCCACGCTCGTGTTGAATGATCCGTTTTCCTCTGTGTCCGAGGGACCACTCGACCGCCTTGCACCAAAGTAATAACGGCTTCTCGTCATTAGATTGTTCAAATCGACTCTAACGACTATTTTCGCCATAAACTCGTTATTAGAATTGATAGATAGTCGTTGGGGACGTTCTTAAATGACTAGTCGTTTAAGAACGTCCCCAACGACCACTCCGGCAACGCCGATGTTATGGCAACGACAGCGAAAACCCGCCAGAGCGAGCAAGGTGCCTTGAAACAAGGCGGCATTGACCTTCTGGTCATGCCGCCGCAGTTGAAAGGCAGATTGCCGCTCTGGCGGGTTTGCAGCGTCAACTGGTTACGCGGGTTGGTAAACCCGCGTAACTACCTACTCCTGAGCTCCGTACTGCTCGTAGTAAGCATCGATGGCGGCCTTGAGCTCGTCATCGATGACGACCTTGCCATCGATCTCGTGGTTGTAGAGGGTCTCGACGACCTCGGCCATGGAAACGATGCTCGCGACGGGGAAACCGTACTTGGCCTCGATCTCCTTCTGCGCGGTGGTCACGCCGCCCTTGCCGACCTCCATGCGGTTGAGGGACACGATCAGGCCCTTGATTTCGACGTCGGCAGCAGCCTTAACCTTGGGATAGGTCTCGTCGATGGACTTGCCGCTGGTGGTGACATCCTCGACCATGACCACGCGATCGCCGTCCTGGGGCTCATAGCCCAGCAGGTTGCCCTTGTCGGCGCCGTGGTCCTTGGCCTCCTTGCGGTCGCAGCAGTACTTGACCTCCTTGCCGTACAGCTCGTGGTAGGCAATTGCGGTCACGACGGCCAGCGGAATGCCCTTGTAGGCCGGCCCAAACAGCACGTCAAAATCGTCGCCAAAGTTATCGTGGATGGCCTGGGCGTAATACTCGCCCAGCTTCTTGAGCTGATAGCCCGTCACGTAAGCGCCGGCGTTCATAAAGAACGGGGACTGACGGCCGCTCTTGAGCGTAAAGCTGCCGAACTTAAGGACGTCGGACTCAACCATAAACTTGATGAACTCTTGCTTGTAAGCCTCCATGCGGGCTCCTCTCGTAATCGCGTACGTACCTTCCAGTTTAGCGCAGGCGAAGCATCGATGCGGGCGGTTCACGCCGGCCTTTATCTTTTTCGACAGCCTCGTTTGGCTCGCGCTACACCAGGCGCATGGCCTCCTGGACAGCACCGTAAAGGTTGGCGTCGTTGCCGAGCTCGGCCACCTTTATCTGCGGCACAGGAATGCCGGCAAGGGTCCCTTCGTAACCCGCGAGGGCCAGCGGCATCTGCGCACGCAGGGCATCGATGAGCTCGGGATGGCACGAGATGCCGCCTGCGATCACAAAGACCTCGGGGTCGAGCACGGCCTGCAGGTTGATGAGCTGTCCGTCAAATGAGCGAGCGTAGCGGTCGAGCGCGCGCTGCGCCGCCATGTCGCCATCCGCGATCCACTCAAAGACGCGGCGGCCGTCCACCGGAGAATCCGCAGGCAGGCCCTTCTCGGCAACGACGGCAGCACGGAGCGCACGCCAACCGCCCGAACCCGCAAAGGAGTTTTCCGTACTCGCGGCAGTTGTGACATCGTTGCGCAAGAAGCTGAACTCGCCTGCAAAGCAGTGCGCGCCGCGCAGGACCTTGCCGTCGATGACGATACCGCCGCCGATGCCCGTGCCGATAGCGAGCACCACGCCAAAACGCGTCCCGCGCAGAGCGCCAGCCGCATACTCACCGAGTGCACAGCACTTACCGTCGTTATTGACGGCAACCGGCACCCCCAGCGCCTCGCGCATGAGCTTTCCCAGCGGGCAGCCGTCCATAAACGTGAGCGCACCGCCGCGATGGATCGTTCCCGTGACGTCTTCCTCGTAGATACCGCCGGGTGCGCTCACGCCTACAGCGCTCACACGCTCACGATACGGCTCGACGAGCCCGATCAACGCCGAAACCGTCTCCTCAGCCGTGGTAAAGCCCGTCGGCAGGCTCCCGCGCTCGCGGATGGAAAAATCCTCGCCCAGCACAGCCCATTTAACGGCCGTACCGCCCACATCGATTCCGAAGAACT
This sequence comes from uncultured Collinsella sp., assembly GCA_900547125.1. Classification (GTDB taxonomy): domain Bacteria; phylum Actinomycetota; class Coriobacteriia; order Coriobacteriales; family Coriobacteriaceae; genus Collinsella. The sequence goes on along the minus strand of URFU01000011.1, from coordinate 2,560 downwards.
CCTGCATATTCGCCCCTCACGCGCCATAGCCCCGGATGCGCATCGCCGCGACCACCACAGGGGCTGCCCACTTATGTTGGTCATGCGGCACATCGCGCCCGGAGCCGATTATCTCTCTGTTTTACGCCTCTACTTTGGTCAGGCGAAGCAACATATCGCCGACGTAGGTCTCACCGTGGGCCACATAACCGCCACGCAAACTGCCCTCCCAAAGAACGTCCCCATTGACCACTCATTTAAGTACGCCCCCAATGAGTGCAACGGAATGGCTCCCCTTGGCAGCTTAAAGCTGTCATGCACGAACCATTCCGTCGCAGCCTCATGAAAGGGACTGGGTTGTAAATTTTGGAGAAGAGCCGTTAGCGCCCGGGGGCCAGAATCACCAGCGCGTCGTGCTCAAAGGGATGTTGAGCCACGCGCACGGTGCCGTCACCGTTGTCGCGGACGGGCAGCTTGGCGATGCGCTTGCCCTCCATGTCGAGGACCGTTGCCGTCCAGCCGCGCGTGCCGTCGAGCTTAAACTTGAGCGCCGTGGTACGAGGCAGGTACGTGACGACGCGATCGCCAACGCGCGCCACACGAATGGCCTCGCGCGCGTCATCGATCAGCTCCTGCGCCGGAACCACGGCAAGCGCGTCGTCACCAGCCGTAGCACCCAGGCCGGCAAGCACGTACTCGATCGCGCCAAAGTCCCAAACGCCCGCAAACTGCAGACACTCCTGCCAGCGGAACGGCATATCGAAGCCCTCGCCCAGCACCGAGCCCTGGCTCTTGCTGGTCTGCCAGTTCCAAACGCCGTGCGCGCCATAGGTCACGCCAGCGCTCGCACCGGCAAGGATCGACGACCACACGCTCGCACGGCAGTCCTGCGCGGTGAAGCGCCAGTACACATTGCGCGAGGCGCCCATCTGCTCGTAACAGGGCTCGGAGTTGACCATCGGCTTTTTGGGATAGTTGGCGATAAAGTCCTGCGGCAGGCGCCAGGCCTCGGGCTGGCCCTCGTAGTTGTGGCCGGGCTGGAACATGTAGAAGTCCAGGCGGTCCAGGTACTGTGACGGAATGGTGCGGTTGCCGCGGTTGATATGCATGGTGCGCAACGCCTCGGGCGCGCGCTGGACGACTTCGTCGAGTGCATCCTCGTAATAGGCGATCGCCTCGTCGCTGGTAAAGTCGGTATCGCCCGTCACCACATAGACGGGGTCGAACTCGCCCAGGTTCTCGACGACGCGGGCAACGTGGGCGCGGACCTCCTCGCGCGGCATAACCTCGGCACCACAACGCTCAGCAATCTTGGCGCCCCAGGTACCGGGCACGTAGTTGCACCACATAAGCACGAGCGCCGGACGAATGCCGTGCTCGACGGCAGCGCGGCACATGGCAGCAGCGCGATCCCAGTACGCCTGGTTGGGACGGGACCAATCAAAATGCACGCCGTCCTCGCTGGCATAGGGCCAAATGCCCAGATCGGGGCAGCAGCGATCCCACTGCGGCAGCGTGTTGATCTGCAGCACGTTCATGCCCTGCTCGGCGCGACGGGTCAGATAGTAGTCCCAATCGGCCTCGGCAATGCTCGTAAACGCGCTCCAGCACGTATCGGCAAACCAAAAGAACGGTTTGCCCTCGCACAAAAAGCCGTCCTGGCGACCGTTAACGGTCAGCTTTCCCAAACTCATCTGCATGTCCTTTCGTTTGATAAAGGAATTGCGAACCGGCAGATTCTTTCGCGGTAACCCCGCGCGAAAGTCCCTGGCGCTTAGCAAGCCCCAGCGAGCAGGCGCCACGCGCCCCCAATCAGTCTACCTTGTAAGAAGGGCCCCGCCGGGCTTGCGCCTGACGGGGCCCTGTCGTGTAGGTAAGGTCGTATGCGTCCGAATGGTTTGGCCTTAGGCCTCCATCTCGGCGAGCTCCTCCTTGGAGAAGCCAGTGGCAAAGACGACGGCAGCGGCGATGACAAAGGAGATTGCCATACCGACGATAGCCCAGACGGTGTTCATCTGGCCACCCTGCAGGTAGTTGGTAAAGACCAGGAAGTTGGAAGCACCGCCGGCCAGGTAGTAGGTAACACCCATGAGGCCGGAGAACACAGCGCCGATGGCACCGCCGATAAACATGCCGAGCATGGTGCGACGGAAGCGCATGAGGATACCGAAGAGCGCGGGCTCGGTGACGCCGCCGGCAATGGCGGAGATGACGTAACCCAGGGCAAGACCCTTCTCGTCGGGGTTCTTCATCTTGAGGAAGGCACCGAAGGCGCAGCCCCAGACAGCGGCCATAGCGCAGTTGGTGGAAACGAAGACGAAGGGATCGTAGCCGGCAGCGATGATCTGAACCTGAGCGAGCAGGATGACGGGCATGTGCATGCCGCAGACCACGAAGAGCTGCCAGAAGGCGCCGAGGATGGCCATGACGATCAGGATACCGATACCGCCAAGGTCAGCAAGACCAAAGAGGGCGTTGGCGATGAGGCTGCCGATCTCGTTGCCGATCGGGGCAAGGACGATGAAGGCGATGGGGATGGTGACGATCATGGTGCAGAACGGCGGGAAGACCGTGGACAGCA
>URFU01000010.1 GCA_900547125.1 uncultured Collinsella sp. | reverse complement strand
CTCCGGTCCTCCCGGGGCGAGTGTAATGTGACAGGGCTGGCTCGATGCGACCACGTTGAGCTTGCGCAGGCGATCGATGTCCTCGGGCAGAAGGTTCTCCAGATGCTCGAGCGTGTTACGGCCGTGCTGGGGCAGGCCGTACAGGCCGGCGGCCTCCTCAAAGATATCGAGTGCGGCATGAATCGCACCGTCGCCGATGACGTGGATACGCACAGTGTGGCCGCGCTCCGCAGCCGCCAGAACCAGTTTGCGCATGCGCTCAGCCGGGACCGTCAGACGGCCCTGGTCGCCAGGGAAGCGCGGATTGGTATAGGGCTCGGTGAGATATGCCGTGTGTTCGCTCGACACGCCGTCGAAAAACTGCTTAAAACCCGGCGCCGAAAGCAGCGCGTTGTTCGCGTAACGTACCTGGAGCTCTTCTAGACGCGTCTGGTCATCCAGCAGCGTGGGGAACAGATGGGCACGAATGCCCAGCTTGCCGGCCATCTGCAGTTTGTCATAGACATCGTCGCGGATAAAATCGCAGCCCGGCATGGGCATGAGCGACATATCGCAAATCGAGGTGATGCCCTGCTCGGCCATGCGCCTCATTTGATCGGCGTAAGCGCTTGCGATGCGATCTTCGCCCAGCCACTCAAGGCAGCGCGGCAGCAGCTGCATGGCAGCCGCCTCGTGCGCAATGCCCGTGAGTTCACCGTTTGCGTCCTTGTCGTAGCTGCCGCCCGCTGGCGGCTCACTGTCGCGCGTGACGCCGAGCGCCTCGAGTGCGCGGCTGTTGAGCCAAAGCGTATGCCCGTCGCCCGAGTACATAACGCAGGGACGATCGGGGAATGCCGCATCGAGCGACGCCTTGGTAGGATGCTCAGGCGGGTCCCAACGGTAGTCGCGCCAGCCCTGCGTCACAACCCAGGCGTCGTCGGGCAGGTCCTGGGAAAACTCGAGCGCGTGCTGCACCAGCGCCGCCTCTGACGTGCCCATATCCATGAGCATGTACGGCGAGGATCCGACCGAGGTATGGAAGAAGTGCAGATGAGCGTCATGGAAACCGGGGCAGACAAACTGCTCGCCGTAGTCGATAACCGACATGGCGGCGGGAGCGGCGGCGATCACGTCACCGGGCGCACCGACTGCGACGATACGGTCGCCTGCGACGGCAATCGCCAGCTCGCGGGCGGTATCGATGCCGTCTTGCGCGGTAAAGACGTTCTTGGAGCGGATAATCCGATCGATATGTTGCATGGGCATCCCCATCTCTGGCAGGAAATTCAACACCCCCGAGTGTACTCCCCCGCCCTTGTAACAAAACCCCAAGCGGCAAACGGCAACTTTACCAGCCCTAGCGGCAGGTGGCATACTGAAGAGAGCCTGTACGATTTTGCGATCAACCCAGCAAGGAGCAAATCGACCATGACGAAGACCAAGGCACAGCAGATTATGGCGGCGACCGAGGCTCGCGCGGCAGACGATGTCACCGCGGCCATCCGAGATATCGCCGCCGAGTTTGAGCCCTATATCATCAAGCAGCGCCGGCACTTCCATAAGCACCCGGAGCTGAGCCTCGCCGAAGAGCGCACAACCTCCGACATCGCCAACCAGCTCGACGCCATGAATATCCCTTACGAGCGTCCGCTCAAGACCGGCTTGGTGGCAACGCTTCGCGGTACCGCGCCGGATGCCTACCGCGAGGACGGCACGCCGCGCCGCCGTATCCTGCTGCGCGCGGATATCGACGCCCTGCCCGTCACCGAGCAGACCGGCGAGGAGTTTGCCAGCGTCAACGAGGGCTGCATGCACGCCTGCGGCCACGACTGCCACATCGCCATGATGCTCGGCACGCTGCAGATCCTGCGCCATATGACCGACGACATCCACGGCGAGGTCCGCATCGTCTTCCAGCCCAGTGAGGAAAACGGCCAGGGCGCGAAACTCATGATCGGCACGGGCGTACTCGACGGCGTCGATGGTGCCTACGCCGCGCACATCTGGAGCGAGGTCGACGCCGGCACCGTAAGCTGCGAGCCCGGCCCGCGCATGGCCAATACCGACTGGTTCCGCATCGATGTCCGCGGCACCTCGTGCCACGGCGCCATGCCCCAGCGCGGCCACGACGCCGTTATGGTTGCCGCCGAGATCGTCAACGCCCTGCAGACCATCGTCTCGCGCGAGATTAGCCCCTACGAACCCGCCGTTATCACCGTCGGCGAGTTGCATGGCGGCACCGCGCGCAACGTTATCGCCGGCACGGCCTACCTCGCCGGCACGGTACGCACCTACGGCGATTCGACCCACGAGGAAATGCCGGAGCTTATGCGCCGCATCGTGGAGCATACCGCGGCCGCCTTAGGCGCCGAGGCAGAGCTCACCGACTAAACCATCGCCAACTACAAGGTCGAAAACGATGCCGCCTCGAGCGAGCGCTGCCGCCAGGCAGTAATCAAATGCTTGGGCCCCACCGGCCAAGGCCATTACCGCGGCACGCTTTCGGGCGAGGATTTTTCGGAGTACCTGCGCCGCGTACCGGGCGTGCTCGCCTTTGTAGGTACGCGCAACCCCAAGATTGGCGCCACGTACGCCCAACATTCCTGCTTCTACAAGATCGACGAGACTGTGCTGGCAAAGGGCTCCATGGTGGCCGCCCAGTATGCCATCGACTTTTTGGCCGAGCCCACACAAGAGGAGCTCGACGGCCCCGCGATCACCGCGGTCGCCGAAACCAACCCCGACCTGGCCGCCAAGCTGCGCTCTGCCAAGGCCACGGCCGCTGAGGCGCGCGACGCCATGCACGATGCTCGCACCGCCCGCCATGCTGCAATCAAGGGCATCCACGATGCGCGGGCTGCCGCTCGCCACGAGGAAAAGCGCGACGAGTAGCCGTCACGCCCATCCATAACAGCCTGGCTAAAGCAAAGCGGGGGCGGACGTTATCTCAACGTTCGCCCCCGCTTATGTGTCGACCGTTTTTCTAGCGCGTCCTCCGTCACGCCAGGTAAGAGCGAAGGATGGTGAGCCAGCGTGGGGGTTCGAGGTGGATGATATCGTCGGGAACTCCGGCGGGCGCATAGCCGCCAAAGAGCAGACCGGCATCTGCCGGATTGATGAGGCGCACGATCCATACGACGACGACCAGCACGCACAACACGGTGACCGCAATGTCGATACCACGCTTTAGCTTGCTCGATGCCACCTCCTCGCGCACGAACGCGAGCACAAACGCAATCGGCACCACCCAAAACAGCGGATGGTAGGCAAAGGCCGCCGCATAATCGAGGCGCAGCGCCGCCAGCCACGCCCTCGTCATGCCGCATCCCGGACAAGGAATGCCCGTCATCAATCGAAAAATGCAGCCAATGTCGAGCAGGTAGAGCGCGAGCCAGGCGACAAAGAGCGCGCCGGTGCAAAAAAGGGCGCGGCGAAGGAGCTCTGCCGTGCCCCTATGTCCCTGGAAGCTGTTCACGCCGCCCTTATTGTTAGGCACGAGCGCCAAGGCGAGTGTTGTAAGCCGTTGCCATGGCATTGGTATTATTGATGATGATGTTCATAGCGAAGATGGGACCAAGGCCGCACAGGAGCGCGCCGAAGATCTGCCACAGAAGAACGGTGGTGCCGTTTTCCTGGAACACCAGGCCGTAGCGAGGAGCGTTGGCCTGCAGGCGGTTGCCAATCTTGTAATACCAGTAGTACGCGTAGAAGCCGCAGGTCACAAACGATAGAAGGATGAATTCCGCCAGACCCGGCGTGTAATCGCCGTCATCCTGACACAACGTGTTGACGTCGCGTGCCAAGCAATACAGGAAGTAGAACGAATAGATACCGCAGGTCACAAGAGAGAGCAGCAGCCAGCCGATCAGGCTGCGGTCAGCCTTAATGGGGCCATAGCCCATCGGAGCGGATGCGGACTGTTGGGCGTATTGACCGGTGTACTGCTGCTGAGGCTGGGGCGCGGGCTGAATAGCCTGGGCCGGAGCGGGCTGGGGCTGCGGGGCCGCAGCGGCAGAAGCGGCACCAACGGCGGATCCGCAAACAGGGCAGAATTTGGCATCATCCGAAATGGGAGAACCACAAGTGGGACAGAACATGAGCCTCTCCTTTTCCTAAGGCGTCGCACGCCTTCAAACCTTACACGTCTACGTTCTCAACAATAGCCGCGACGTTGTTGCGCAACATTGACCAATTTCCGAGAAATTTTGCTGCAACCGTTTTCCCAGGCATTTTCTTGCTTTCGCAGTAGAAAAAGGCACCCCGGGCTCAGTTGCCCAGGGCGCCTCGACCGACTATTCGGTTTGATTGTTTTCGGCAGCAGGATTATCGCCCGGCTCATCCGCCGGCGTGGCAACGGCATCCCAATCGGGCTCCGCAGGCGTCGCCTCGGACGCCGGTGCGGGGACAGGAGCAGGTGCCGGGGCAGGCGCAGGCGCGGGCGCCGGGGCAGGCGCAGCACCAGTGGCTGCCGTGGGATTGAATCCCGCAGGAGCAGGCTTCTTCTCACCCGGGAGCACAAAAGTCAAAACGTCGTCCTTGTCCTCATCGGCCCATTCGCTTGCATAACGTGCAGCCCAATAGCCAACGGCACGGTGCTTGAGCATCTTGCCAAAGACCGTAAGGAACACCGTGACGAATGCAATCAGCACCAGGAACAATACGAGCGTGACACCACCGGCGGTAACAATCGCCTCGATACCCGTGGGGCGATAGTAATAGCCGTACGCGCCAATTCCGGCGATGGCACCAAAGACAGCTGTCAAGATCCACGTAATGGCGTTGGAAACCAGGCCCGTCAAAAACTCCGGAAGGAACGAAGCGCAGAACAGCTTGGTCTTGTTGTGCTTAAACGCCGCCCAGACCTTGTCGAGCGAAAACGCGCTCTCGACGCGACCGGTCACCGCAAAGTGCATCACGGCGATGTCGGCGAACATCTTAAAGAAGACGCCCAGAATCGCCGAGGCAATTAGCGCCAGGACAAGCAGGCCAAGCGAGCCAAACAGCGCAGCTTCGAGCGCATAAGAGCCGTAATACGAATACGAGCCTGCGGCGCCAATTACCACGCCCTCCACCAGCGAAAGCACTACACCGATCACGGGAATGGCAGCGATAACCTCGAGCACGACCGAGATAACGCTCGAAAAGACTCCGAGGCCAAACGACGTGGAACGCATCAACGGGCGGTCCATGCCGTCATCGATCTTAAGCGACAGATCGCGACCCCACTCGATGCCAAAGCCCGAACCGCACACGCTCGCCACGTAGGCGGCCAAAAAGCCGATTGCAGCCGCAATACCGCCGATAACGGGGATGAACAGCACGAGTACCGACACGACACAGATAAGCGCCGGCAAAAACGCGATTTGGCATACACGCTGAAGCACGCCCGGAGTCTTAGTCATATCCTCAAACGCCTGAGCCACACAGCCCTTGGACGCGTTCATGGGAGGCTGAGGGACAAATTGCTGAGGCTGACCCTGAGGGGTGGAAGCTGCAGCACCGGCATTAGGAGCACCGCACACACCGCAGAACTTGTCGTTATCGCCCATAGGAGCGCCACACTGCGAACAGAACATCGAAATCATCCCTTCGTATCTAGAGCGAATCACCTGGATCGCAAACGATGTCTTTGGCATCATTATCACCCAATGTGAGGACAAATACTCTTAGATGACGTATTTGCAACGCGCGAGGCGCTTTTCGATTGTTTGATGAATGCGTTCGCACTAGTTCGTGCCGCGGAAACCCTTGCCGACGATCTCGGAGCTGTCGACGATCGTGATAAAGGCACCCGGATCGACTTCGCGCGCATAACGGCGTAGTTGCACGGCCTCGCGACGGCTCAGCACGCTCATGATCACTGTCACGCACTTGCCCGAGAAGGCACCGTAGCCGCGGCTGATGGTCGCCGTGCGGTTGAGATGCTTGACGATAAACTCCTCGACCTTAAGGGGTTCGGAGCAAATGACCGTGCAGACTTTGCGCAGATGAATGCTCTCAATGGCTTTGTCGACCACAAGCGTCTTGGCAAACAGGCCGAGCACGCAGTACAGACCGACACGCGGGCCATACAAAAAGGCCGCGATGGTCACGATGCCGATATCGACCAGCAGCAGGGCACGGCCAATCTCGAGCGTGGTGCGGCGCTTGAGGATCATGGCGAGGATATCCGTGCCGCCCGTCGAGGCGCCAATATCAAAGACGATGGCGCTGCCGAGCGCCGGCAGAATCACGGCAAAGCACAGGTCAAGCCACATATCGCCCGTCATCGAGACATCGGTCGGGATAAAGAGCTCAAACAGCGAAACATAGGCGGACAGTGCAAACGAGGCGAAGACGCTCCACAGGATTGCCTTGCGCTCCAAAAAGATAAATCCCAAGACGACGAGAACCGCGTTGATAATCCACATAAAGACGCCGACGGGCAGGGTCGGGAACAGCGTGGACAGAATGACCGACACGCCCGAGGTGCCGCCAAAAGCAAAGTGATTAGGGGTTTTAAACGCGACGATGGCAAAGGCCGTAAGAATCAGGCCCAGATTGAGCTCGGCAAAAAAGCGCGGAAAGCCCGGCTCCTGGCTGCGCTTTTGACCGGCACGCTCGCCGCGCTCGATATCGGTGCGATCAACCACGCGCTCCATCGGCACCACGGGAGGACGATGCATCTCCTCGGCAGCACGCGATGCCGCCTCTGCCGCGGCGGCCTCAATCGCCCATGCCTTGCTTTCTGTTTCGTGCTCGTCGGCCATTACGGCAACCCCTCGTTAACAATTTGGAAACAATGCGCCCATTAGGGTAACGCGGAACGCGACGATTGCAACCCCTAGTTAGACGAGCGGTATGCCTACATCGGGGGGCATACAAATAACGGCCGGCCACGCTTTTACTTGCGCGGTCGGCCGTTTAACGTTTTCGCAGATAAAACCTGCCAAAACAAACCTGTCTCTTTTTGGAAGGTTACTCGTGCTGGCTGGTGCGGTGCTCGTACTCCTCGGGGGTGATGACGTCCTCGATACGCAGGTTGACGCCCGCCACCTCAAGGCCGGTCATCGCGGCAAGGCGCTCGGTGACACGCGCCTTGACATCGTCGAAGATCGCGGGCGCATAGGCGCCGTACTCGATAATGACGGAGATGTTGACGACCACGCGATTGTCATCGGTGACCTCGACCGTCACGCCCTTGGTCAGATTCTCGGCACCAAACTGCTCCTGCACAAAGTGCATGAGGTTACCCTTCATGCCCAGAACGTGCGGAACCTCGCGGGTGGCCATGGCAACGATCTTCTCGATCACACCGTTGGAATAGGTCAGCGAGTCCTCGGACTCGTCCGCTTCCTCGTCCATCTCCTCGTCGTCCTCATCAGCATCGGACTCGGCCTCGACGAGCGCCTCGTCCTCGAGCGTCACATCCTCGGCCTCGGCAGCGACGGTCTCGTCTGCCTCGAGCTCGGTATCGGCTACATCGACCTTCGTATTAAAAGCCATGGTTCCTCCTTATGCCTGCCGCGGATGCGACAGTCGAATACATATTAGCGGCCGCTAAACAGACGGCCGAAGAAGTTGACGATCCCGTTCTCGCCGTCGCGAATTTGGCCGATCACGGCGCCGATCAGCACGAAGAATGCAATGACGAGCGTGTCCCACAGGCCGAGCGTGAGCACCAACACGGCGAGGACAAAGCCGGCGACGGCACCGAGCGTGGTGTTGGGATGACGCACAGCATAGCTCCAGATGGCAGCGCCCGTACCCTTGATGAGACCCATAGCCTCGTCAAAATCCGCGGCTGCCGCGTCTTGTAACTCGGCTGCCTCTGCTTTGGAATCAACAGGTTCGCTCGCCGGCGCAGCGCTCTGGTCAATCGTCAGGCGCGGCGTACGAGCGGTCTTATCTTGATTGGTATCACTCACCGGAAACCTCCACGGTCTGGACGGTAGTCTTGGACGGCAAAAAACGAACGCGCGCAGTCGTGCCCGGCGTGCCGAGCATGGTGTCGCAGGCCTCCTCGATACGTTGCTGCATCGCGGCTGCAAGGGAGGCCACGTCCCGGTCGTCGAGCGCGATGGCGTCGACCTTAAAACGGACGCGCGATTCGTCGGAGCCCTGCACGCGTGCCTCGACATGCTCGACCATCACTCGGTCGTCGCGCTCTGCCGCGGTGCGAGCACACGAAGAGAGGGCAGCGAGCGTGACCTCGATATTGTGCTCCCCCGCCGGATGCACGCAGGACGGCTCGCGACGAGCAAACATCAGGCGGAAGAAACCCACGAGCACGCCGAGCGCCACGACACCGCCGCACACCGTAACAACGATGCGAGGCAGCGGATCGCGCATCAGCAGCATAAAGCGATAGGTATATGGCCCCCAAAACTGGCAAACTACCGTACCCCGCGCCACGACGGCGGCGGCAAGATACACAATCGCCAGGGCTCGTTTGAGCACGCGCATGCAGCGCTCCCTTCAAATCTCAATCCACAGAATGCAAAACGATTCGCATCATTATAAAAGAGCCGGGTCCGGTGCCTCATGCACGCGGATCCGGCTCATCTATTCCACGAGGCTTGCATGCTCGCTTCATTATGCCCAGATATGCACGGCTCAATCCGTGCGGGCGCTACTCCTCCTCGAGGGCAGCGATAACCTCGTCGGTCATGTCCATGGTGCTGTAGACGTCCTGGACGTCGTCGAGCTCCTCAAGACGGTCGATGAGGCGCTGAACCTTCTTGGCGTCGGCACCGGAAACCTCGGTCGGGGTGGTCGGGACCATGGTGGTCTCGGAGCCCTTGACCTGGATGCCCTGCTCCTCGAGTGCCTTGGAAACTGCCATGACGTCGTTGGCAGCGGTCCAGACGATCCACTCCTCGCCGGCGTCCTCGTAGTCCTCGCCACCGGCCTCGGCGATCGCCATCATAAACTCATCCTCGTCACCGGCAGCACCGTTGGCGATCATGGTCTCCTTCTTGGCGTTCTCGTCCAGGACCTCCTTGGCAACGACGATCTGGCCCTTGCGCTCAAACTGGAAGGCGACGGAACCGGAGGTGCCCAGGTTGCCACCAGCGTGGGAGAAGGCGGAACGGACATCGGCGGCGGTGCGGTTGCGGTTGTCGGTCAGGCAGTCGACGTAGACGGCAACGCCGGCGGGACCATAGCCCTCGTACACGATGTTCTCGTAGACGGCGGCATCGGCACCAGAACCAAAGGCCTTATCGATAGCGGACTTGATCTTGTCCTTAGGCATGGACTGAGCCTTGGCCTTGGCAACAGCAGCGGCGAGGCTGGCGTTGTTCTCAGGCAGCGGGTCGCCGCCGAGACGGGCAGCAACGGTGATGTTGCGGCGCAGCTTGGAGAAGAGGGCGGAACGCTTGGCGTCCTGCGCGCCCTTACGATGCTTGGTTGTGGCCCACTTAGAGTGTCCGGACATACGTGTCTCCTATCGGTTTCGACCTAAAGCCCAGCGCAGATGCTCGGGCAATATAAACAAACGTCGTTATGATATACCTACTGGCCTGCGAGATAAACCCCAAAATGAAGGCGTCGTGATGATACAGCCCCTTGGTGCAAAGTAACCTGCCCCCTATGCACCAAATTAGGACCAGAGGAGGTCGCTGCGGGTGATGGTGGCGCCGATGGCAAAGGGCATGCAGGCGATAACCGGGTACAGGTAGCGCATGTAGGTCGAGCCGTTGCACGGACCAATCAGGCACACGGCGAGCACGCCCAGCAGCGGCACCCAAATGGCCAGCCCGCGCCACGAATGACGACGTAGCAGATAGACCACCACGGCGATCATGATCCACACATAGGTGGCCGAGCTCATGGCGAGCGAGATAAACGGGATGCGTTGTACTGCCACGCGGTACAGGTTGATCAGGTGGTCGCACCAGCGCACAACCTTGCTATCGACCGGATGGAAGTCGAAGTACTTGAGGTTATCGGGCTTTGCCATAATCTCGGCACTGCGCGCCGTGCTGTAAACCCACGCATCGCGGGCACTCGGATAAAAGTAGCCGTAGTAGTTATTGATGAGCGCCGAGATATAGCACTCGGGATCCTTTTTGAACATCTGAGCCCACACCTCAAAATAGGCCTGGATGTCCTCCTGCGAGGCGTACTCGTTAAAGCAATTTTTGACGGCGTCCGACTTATCCGGGTTATAACGGCGGCCCAGATTCTCGTACTTGAGCACACGGTCGATCACGGCACGCTCTTCGTCGGTCACCAAGCCGTCGCAAGGAGCCTCCACGATGGTGCCGTCCTCCTTAACCGTGGGGTTGACGCCCGAGTTGAGGCCGTCGTGCTTTTGGACGAAACGAGCCGTCTGCTGGAACGGAATCGAGAGGATTTCGCGCTTGGAACCAGGCGTAATGTCGTGCGCCGGCATAAAGACCTTGGTGAAGTACATGTTAGAGGCAAGGCAGAGTGCAAGCACCGCAAGAACTCCCACCCAGCGGAAACGCGGGATGGCGCCCGAAGGCGCAGCACTAGCCTGCTTGGCCGCACGGCGAGCCACATGTGCGTCCCATGCGCAAACCGCCGTCGCGATTACGCATGCCGCCAAGGGAAACACCAGGCCGCCGTTGCGGAGAAACGTGGAACCCATGGCGCCCAGAGCGAGCAGCAGCCAGGCGTGGCGCGCAAAGAGCACAGGCCTCTGTTCGCCTGCACGCTCGACATTGGCATCGCGACGGGGCAGGCCGCAGGCCACGAGCTTCACGGTCTGCACCAACAGCACCAAAAACGCGTCGGCAAACAGCACGTCTTTGGTAAGCAAGGCCGCGTAGTTGGAGAACATGGGCATAAACACAAAGAACAGCAGGATTACGCCGCGGACCGGCAGGCTCACGCCCAGCTTGCGCAGCGACGAGATGGAATAGGCCATGCAGGCGGCCGTAATGACGAACTGAGCGCAGGTGTAGATGGCAAGACCTGCGTTGGCGCTGTTGAACAGTGAAAGCCCCAGCTGGACGCACGAACCGATGATAGCCGTATGCACCACGGGGTGATGTCCGTTGAGCAGCACATTGGGATTGAGCAGACACAGGTAGTCACTCGTGCCGTTGGGGTAGTTGAACCACTGGCGAATCTGCGCACCCGTATCTCCCATAAAAAGGCCGGGCAGCGAAGCGATGAGCGTGGGCGCCCAGGCGACCATAAGCACCAGGAAGGGCCCGGCAAAGGGATGGACCGAGAGCACGGCGTGAGCCACACGCCATACGCGGCCAAAGTGCGCTTCAGAAAACGGAATGCGCCGAGAGCTCAGCCAATCTAGACACTCAAAAGCCAGATAGAAGGCAACGACCGCCAAGAGCATCCAGCCCGCACCGCCTATCCAGGCACAGATAATGCGGGCCTTGTCGCCGAGCACGATCTCGGCCGAATCGGTGAGGTCGTAGCTGCGGCCAAACACCATGCAGACGGCAAAGAACAGCGACGGAAGGATCACCGAGGGACGCCAGGCGTCGCCGCGGCCAAAGAATACGTAGCGAAACGGCAGCGTGAGCAGGCAGGCAAGCGCAAGCAGCATGACCGCGTCGGTATGGCCGGCAAACGAGAGGAGCACCTCGTAGCACACGTACAGCATGCCCGAGGCTTTGGGGTCAATTGCCAAGACTGCGTTGCTCGACACCGGGGCGGGATCGATGGAAAACGCCGTGGTCGCCAACAGCGCGAGCAAAAATGCGATGAGCGTCTGCTTGGCGGGGTAGCGCTTAAACCAGACGATGCGGGCAGCGTCGCGCGCAGCCGTTGTGGAGAGGTCGGAATCCTTCACAGTCCGAAAGCCTTTCTAGAAACCTATCAAACTCGGCAAGACCACCACAAAGGTGCCTGTCCCCTTTGTGGTGGTTTTGGTGGTTAGGCGTCGAGGTAGATGCGCTGGGGCTGGTTGCGGCGACGGGCGAAGATGATGAGCGCCAGACCGGCGATCACGAGCGGCAGGCTCAGTAGCTGACCCATGGTGATGACGCCGCCCAGCAGATAACCCAACTGGGCATCGGGCACGCGCACGAACTCAACGAGAAAGCGGACGATGCCGTACCCCATCACGAACACGCCCATAAACGTACCCTGGGGCAGCAGCGGCTTTTTGCGGCTGAGCACCTGCAAAATACAGAAGAGCACGACGCCCTCTAGGAATGCCTCATAGAGCTGAGAAGGATGACGCGGTATATCGCCCGCGGTGCCGCCAAAGATCACGCCCCAGGGCAGATCGGTCGGCTTGCCCCACAGCTCGCCGTTGACAAAGTTGGCGCAGCGCCCCAGGCACAGGGCCAGCGGAGCACCGATGACCGCGAGGTCTGCCAAAGTCCAGGCGTCGAGCTTGTACATGCGGCACACGATGATGCCGCCCAAGATGCCGCCCACCAGGCCACCGTGGAAGCTCATGCCTCCCTCGTTGGTGGCAAAGATCTCGAGCGGGTGGGCCAAATAGTAGCCATCACCGTAAAAGACGACGTAAAACAGGCGCGCGCCGATAATAAGGCCAAAGACCGCACCGACCACGACGCTCGTCAGGTCATCGATCGTGATGTCGAAGCCCCAACGACGCTGCGTGCGGTACATAACGACCGCCGTGAGCAGGGCGCCGACCACATAGGCCAGACCGTACCAGTAGATCGTGATGGGGCCCGCCGAGATCGCAACGGGGTCAAGCATATGGTAGAGGTCGTTGAGCATATCGATCCCCCTGCTCCCTACATACAAATGCGGCCGCGGGCCTTGCGCTCGCAGCCGCATATTTGGACGTAACGTCTATGCGGAGCGTACCGTCCGCAGCTTTCGCATCTTAGAACGGCGCGTACTCGTCGTACAGGTCCTCGGCCTCGCCGGAAGCATTGACCTGCTCGACGCGGGTAACGCCGGGCACGTGCTCCTTCAGGATGCGCTCGATACCCATGGAAAGGGTCAGCGAGCTCATGGGACAGCCGGCGCAAGCGCCCTGCAGTTCCAGCTTAACGACGCCCTCGTCGTCGACGCCCACATACTCCATATCGCCGCCGTCGGCCTGCAGGTTGGGGCGAATCTCTTCAAGAACCTTCTTAAGCAGCTCTTCGTTAACAGCCACAGTGGCTCCTTTCTCACATTATCGCGGGCACGCCCGCGGACAGAAGCTATGTTACTACAGCCATGTACCCGCTCACGAGCCGTCCATGCGCGCAGACGCGACTTTCACGAGTAGTCAATTTGGGACGGGGCTCTTTGAGCTGCGTTCGTCGCCAGATAGCGACAACGCATATTACTGCTGAGCTTGTCCCACGGTACCAATCTGGACATCGACGATAACCTGGCGGTAGCTGATGCCGCAGGAGTCGAGAATGCGCCGGCTGATACGGCCGTCATCGGTGTCGGCATACTTATTGTCCAGGTAGACGACCTCGCCCACGCCCACCTGCGCCAGGATCTTGGCGCAGTCGTGGCACGGGAACAGCGTAACGTAGACCGTGGAACCCTCAAGGTCTTTGAGCGAGCCACGGTAGTTGAGCACGGCGTTTGCCTCGGCATGCACCACGTAGTTGTGCTTGTCCTGCAACGGGTCATCGCTCGTTCCCCACGGGAAAAAGTCATCGTTGAGTGCCGAGGGCGTGCCGTTGTAACCCACCGAAAGGATGCGGTGGTTGGTGTTGGCGATGCACGCGCCCACCTGCGTGTTGGGGTCCTTGCTGCGGCGCTGCGCGGCAATGGCCACGCTCATAAAGAACTCGTCCCAGCTAATGACGTCGCGGCGCTTGCCCGACGCGGTTTGATGAAGATCGTCCGACATGGCAGACACCTCCGAAATTGCAATAGTTTGACCCATTGTAGCAGGTGGAAGGTAGGGGCGCTTATCCCACCAGCTCCTCGCCCTACGCGCGACGGGGCTTTTGGTTGATGTGGTAGAGCTCGGCGAGACCCCGCAGCGTCAGCGCATCATCGACCGTCAGGCTATGGCCGACCAGCGCCGCAAGCGCCTCGGCATCGTCGCCGGTAATGACGATGGGCACGTTGCCCTCCCCCGCGGCCTTGGTCGCACGCATCTCGGCAAGCACCATGTCGAGCATGCCGTCGATGCGCGCCACCTCGCCCAAAACCACACCCGAGCGCATGGCCTCGCGCGTGTTGCGGCCGATGACGTGTGTCGGCGCCGAGGGCTCAACCTGGGGCAGGCGCGCTGCTGCCGCCGAAAGCGAGCGGGCGCCGAGGGCCAGGCCTGGCGCGATAACGCCGCCGACAAAGGTACCGTGCGCGTCGATGACCTCGATATTGGTCGTCGTACCCAGGTCGATCACAATGCACGGCGAGCCGTAGACGGCGCGGGCCGCCACGGCATCGGCGATGCGATCGGGGCCGATCTCGGCCGGATCGTCGTAGTGCACAGGCATGCCGGTCTTAAGCCCCGGCCCCACCGCGAGCACGCGCCCCGTGCAGGTACGGGAAAGTGCCGCCTTCCACGGGCGCTCGAGCACCGGGACCACACAGCTCAGCACTGCAGCTGCAGGAACGAGCGCGCCGGGCATGCCCGCATCGGCCGCCAGTGCGGCCATGACCTGCACGAGACGCATGCGCGCCTCGTCTGCTGTGATGCTCGACGGCGTGGTGATCTCGCACGTCGCAAGCGGACATTCCTGCGCCGCGGCCGAATCCTCTGCAAACAGGCCAAAGCGAATGAACGTGTTGCCCACATCGACCGTCAATATATATGCGCACCCATTAAGCATCGTCGGCGCTCCTTTCGTCTGCCCAGCAGTATATCGCCTACCTAAACCAGTCATCCCAAAATGACTAGCTTGCGGCTATACTGGTGCGCGGTCGCGCGCGAGCTCACGCGGCGGCCCTTGGTAACCCGACTTCCCGCGCCGTATCCGTAACGGCGCTCCCGGGGGAAGCGGATATACGCAAAGGAGTTTTATATGAGCAATCCCTCGAACCGCGCTTCGATGCGCGGGCAACTCACGCTGCGCGGCGTCGTCATCGGCGTCCTTGGCTGCGTGATCATCACGGCAAGCTCGGCCTACACCGCCCTCAAGATGGGCGCCCTCCCCTGGCCGATCATTTTCGCTGCCGTCATTTCGCTGTTCTTCCTGAAGCTCATGGGCAACGCCAGCCTCAACGAGGCCAACGTCACCCACACCATCATGTCCGCAGGCGCCATGGTCGCTGGCGGTCTGGCGTTTACTATCCCGGGCGCCTGGATGCTGGGCTATGCCGACCAGATCAGTTGGCTCGACATGTTTATCGTGGCACTCGCCGGCACTATCCTAGGCCTGCTGGCCACGGCACTCATCCACCGTCACTTTATCGTGGACGCCGCGCTTGAGTTCCCCACTGGCAACGCCGCAGCTCAGACCCTGCGCGCGACCGAGGCCGGCGGCAAGACCGGCAAGCAGCTCTTTGGCTCCATGGCCATCGCCGGCATCTACAGCGTGCTGCGCGACGCTCTGGGCATTGTGCCCAGCATGCTGTGTACGCTCAATATCCCCGGCGTGACCTTTGCCATCTATAACTCGCCCATGTTGCTGTCCATCGGCTTTTTGGTGGGCTTCGCCCCCGTCGCGTTCTGGTTTGCCGGCGCGCTGCTGGGCAACTTTGGCATCATTGTCGGCGGCACCGCTGCCGGTCTGTTTGACGTTATGACCGCACAGGGCATTGTTAAGTCCCTGGGTATGGGCCTCATGATGGGCTTTGGCGTCGCCGTCGTTCTCAAGGACATCCTGCCGCAGGTCGCCGGTATCGTCCGCGGCCTCGCCGCCGACAGCTCCACCGACACCGACGAGCAGTCGCTCATCTCGGGCTCCCTTAAGCTCGACGCCGGTATCATCGGCCTGGGCGCTGCCGCCATCGCCGTGATCATCGCCATCGTGCTCGACCTTGGCCCCGTTCCGGCCGTCATCGTCACGCTGTTCACCTTTGTCACCACCATCATGAGCGCGCAGAGCTGCGGCCAGACGGGTATCGACCCCATGGAGATCTTCGGCCTCATCGTCATGCTCATCGTGGCTGCCTTCGCGCAGCTCGCGCAGGTCAAGCTGTTCTTCATCGCCGGCATCGTGGCCGTGGCGTGCGGCCTTGCGGGCGACGTCATGAACGACTTTAAGGCCGGCGCCGTGCTGGGCACCAACCCGCGTGCGCAGTGGATCGGCCAGGCCATCGGCGGCATCGTGGGCGCCCTGGTCGCTGCCGCCGTCATGGTCGCGCTCGTCACTGCCTATGGTCCGGACGCCTTTGGCCCCGACAAGAGCTTCGTTGCCGCGCAGGCAAGCGTGGTCGCCACCATGGTCTCGGGCATCCCGAGCGTGCCGTGGTTCGCAGGCGGCTTTATCGCCGGCATCGTCATGTACTGGCTCGGCATTCCGGCCATGATGATCGGTCTGGGCGTGTACCTGCCGTTCTACATGTCGCTCACGGCCTTCTTGGGCTCCTGTGTCAAGCTCGCCTACGACAAGTGGGCCGCACACCGAGACGCCGAGGCAGGTCTTTCGGACGAGGAAAAGGCTGCCAAGGACGCCGCCTTCCAGGAGCAGGGCCTGGTCGTTGCCAGCGGCCTGCTGGGCGGCGAGTCCATCGTCGGCGTTATCCTGGCGTTTGTCTCCGTGGGATTGAGCCTGCTGGGGTAGGCCGAATAACAACGCACCAGCGCAGAGCGCGGGGTCGGAGACTATCCGGCCCCGCGCTTTTTTGTATCTGCCGAAACCCTCGGCTTCAACCACATTTGACGTGTCCCCCTTTACCTACTCGTCTAAGTTTCACGTCAAGATGACCGCCCCGCCTGCCGCGGTGTAGAGTAGAGGCAGCGGGCGCGATGCATAGCCCGCGGCGGAGCGAGGTGAACATGAAACTCGATAACCAGCAGCTCAAGCGACTGCGCGCGCGCCATCACCGGCGCCACGGCATCCGTCCTGCCTATAGCGAGGTCATGGAGAACACCGGCCGCTTCCTGAGGCGCGCATTCAACATTCGCGAGGGTCGCGCCCCCTATCACGTAATTCGTAAGCGCTTTGTAAACGGGGCGCGCCTGACCGGCTCGCACCTGTGCATCCTCATTATCGCCATGCTGATCGCGAGTGTCGGCCTCGATATCGATTCGGACATCGCCATTGTGGGCGCCATGCTCATCTGCCCGCTCATGGGCTCGGTCCTTGCCATGGCATACGGCATCGCCACGCTCGACCGCGAGATTACCGTCGAGGCCGTTGCGGGCTTGGCTCTACAGATGGTCCTTTGCCTGATCACGTCCACGCTGTATTTTAAGCTCTCGCCCCTTGGCACCACCACGGCCGCCATCATCGATAACTCGACACCCACCGTATGGGACCTTGCCGTCGCGCTCGCGGGCGGCTTTGCGGGCGGGCTGGGTAACTCGCGCGACCAGGAGCCTTCGACGCTCATTGCCGGCGTAGCCGTGGCGACCGCACTCATGCCGCCCCTGTGCGCGGCGGGTTACGGCATTGCCATCGCGAGCGGGTCGCTGTTCCTCTCGGCCCTCTACGAGTTTGGCATCAATGTCGTCTTTATCGCACTGGCTGCCGAAGCCGTATTGCTTCTTTTACGTGTACCGCTCAAGCGCGACCTCAACGGCGACGGCATTGTGACCGCTGAGGAAAATGCCGAGGTCGATGAGCTGTCGCACAAAGTGCGCCGCCGCATCATCGTGGGTACGGTGATTTTTGCCATCCCCTGCATCGTTATGACCGCGGGGTCCATTGGCTCGGCGCAGGCCGGCGTGCAGGACGGCTACGGCGTCACCGAAACTACGCGCGAACTTGCCGCGGTGCTGCCGGACTTTAAGGATTACACCGTCGCCGTCGAGACTTCGGCTACCGAAGGCGACAAGGAGGGCCTTGTCGAGCGCGAGGTTGTCGCTCACGTGACGACAAGCGAGGCACTCGGGGCGCACGACCGCCGCGTTGCCCGCAAGCTCATCGACCTCAACGTACCCGAGCTCGATCGCGTGGAGTTTGACGTGGAGTGATGCGGGCGCGGGATGTTGCAAAGCGCACGTAGCAGCTCAGGGTATCGGTGCCAAAGGGATCGACTTTGACAAACGGGGCAGTTTCGTCGCAGCCGTCTTCGCTACTCGATCCCATGTCGTCACCATCGAAGAATTCCATCGCTGCCGTTTCCTTCATATTCCAGGGCACTTGCCAAGCTCTGTCCAATTATGACTCGCAGCTTAACAAACGCCCCTTAAGGCTAGCTTAGGCTCGCGGCAGCCGGAGCTGTTAGCCGCAAGACGCACAGGGGACGCAGGAATGCGATGATCCGTTTTCCTCCGTCCCCGAGGGATCATTTTTTAGTACTTGAAGAAGCCCTCGCCCGAGCTTTCGCCAAGCTTGCCTTCGTCGAGCATCTGCTTGAGCACGGATGCCATGGTCTTAAAGTTGTAGGGCATCATCATCTTTTTGAGCAACGGGCTCACCAGGCCCGGCACCATCTGGTACTGCATAACGATGTTGTAAGCCGTCTGGATACCAACTGTGTCGAATACGCGGAACGGACCCTTGGGGGCGCCGGTACCACGCGTCCATGCGAGGTCGATGCTCTTGGGATCGCTCACGCCCGAGACATACAGGTCAAGGCCCGAAAGCAGCCATGGCACCAGCATGGAATTGAGCAGGTAGCCGTTCTTTTCCTTGTTGACGGGCAGGGCAAGCATGCGAATGTCGTTGGCGAAGTCGACGAGCTCGTCGAAGTAGCACTTGTCGGTTTGGTCCTGCGCCATGACCTCGGTCATGTTGTTCTTCCAGATGGAGTTGGCAAAGTGCAGCGACAGGTACTTCTCGGGGCGACCAGTGTACTTGGCAAAGGTGCTCGGCAGCAGCGTAGAGGAGTTCGTCACGACGACGGTCTTTTGCGGGAGAACCGGGGCGAGCTTTTTGTAGAAGTCGATCTTTGCCTGGGTGTCCTCGGCCATAGACTCGATGACCAAGTCGGCGTCGGCCACTGCCTTGGCAAGATCGAGCTCCAGCTTGAGCGTGGAGTAAGCACGCTCGACGGCGGCGAGTGCCGCCTCCTTGTCGAAGGGCTGGCCACTATCGGCGATACCGGCGCACCACTCGCCTGTGCCATCCGCCATGCCCTCGATTGCCGCGATGTACTCCTCGCGCACATGATCGATCTTGGGCTGGGTGCGGCCGATGCTGCCCTCGCTGCGCAGCCAGATCGTCACATCAAAGCCGCAGTAGGCAGCCTGAAAGGCAATCTGGCTTCCCAACACGCCGCCGCCGGCAACGCAAACGGTCTTGTAGCTCATGGAACGGTCCTCTCTAACGTAATTCCATAGATGTGTATTTATTCAACCGTAAGGATGACGCGCGATGGGGGTGGGCTCTATAAACGGACGGTATTTTGCCGCGAACGGCTACACCTGTTCATTATTTCAAGGCTCCGAGGGCGATTTTTAGTGCCGCAGAAACGTCGTTTTCGGAAGTATGCGGCAAATTCTAGAACTCTCGAGCGCACCCCATTTTTTCGCCAATAAAACCGCAGGTACAGAGCTTGGACATATCCGGTGTGCTCGGCCTATTCAGATTTTGCCGCATACTTCCGAAATCTAAGTTCGCAAAGGGTGATAGTCGGGGCGTTTACGCAACATATGTCCAGCAAAAACGGGTGATAGCCGGTACGGCCACCACCCGTTTGTCTCATATCCAGCCCATAGCAGACCGTCTACTTCTTAATGCCGCGTCCCAGACGCTTGGCGATCGACGCCACGGCCTCCTCGCTGGCCGGTCCGCAGCTCACGCAGCCGTCATGGGCACGCATCTGGCCGGTGACCTCGTCCATCGCGAGCGGCGCCACCTTCTCGAGCTTAAAGCCCTTGCCGGCGCGCATGTTTTCCTTGGCCACGCTAATCATGAGCTTAATACGGTTGAGCTGGTTGACCTCGGACGCGCCGGGGTCGTAGTCCACCGCTACGATGTTGCTCTCGGGATGTTGGCGGCGCAGCTCCTTGATCACGGCCTTGCCCACCACGTGGTTAGGCAGGCACGCGAAGGGCTGCGTGCAGATGATGTTGGGCGCGCCATGGTCGATTAGGTCGAGCATCTCGGCCGTGAGCAGCCAGCCTTCGCCCATGTTGTTGCACACCGAAAGCACCGTGCGGGCCTTGTCGGCCATGGTGCCGATGCGCTCGGGCGCCTCAAAGCGCTCGGACTTTTCGAGCATCTCCTCCACCGGCGTGCGCATCCAGTCCACGAGCTTGATGAGCGCCTGCATACCAGCGCGCGTGGTAGCAGAGCTTCCCAGCTCGTCCTTCTGCAACTCAGCGTTGCTCATGGAGTACAGGAAGAAGTCGAGCAGGCCCGGTACTACGGCCTCGCAGCCCTCACGCTCGATGACATCGACCACGTGGTTGTTGGCCGTAGGGTGGAACTTGACCAGGATCTCGCCGACCACGCCCACGCGCGGCTTGGTGCCCTCGCCCACGAGCGGCATGGTGTCGAACGCGTGGATGGCCTCGCGGCACAGCTTGGTGTAGTTGTGGCGGTTGAACTTGGGCGCCAACTTGCGGGCGCGCGCCATATACTCCTCGTAGAGCGCGTTGGCAGCACCGGGCGTGGCCTCGTACGGGCGGCAGCGATAGAGCATCTGCATCATCACGTCGCCAAAGAGCACCGCGTAGACTGCCTGCTTAAGCAGCGCCGGAGTAATCTTAAAGCCGGGGTTGTCCTCGCCGAGCGCCACAGCCGAAAGCGAGATTACCGGGATCTCGGGGTGGCCGCTCTCGCGCAGCGCCTTGCGGATGAGCGCGATGTAGTTAGTGGCACGGCAGCCGCCGCCGGTCTGGCTGATGACCACGGCCGTCTTGGACAGGTCGTACCGACCGCTCTCGATGGCCTCCATAATCTGGCCCGTTACCAGAATCGATGGATAGCAGATGTCGTTGTTCACATAGCGCAGGCCGGCCTCGACGGCGTCGTGGTCGGTCGAGGGCAGCAGCTCCAGGTTGTAGCCGGCACCGCGGAACACCTCTTTGACCAGGTCAAAGTGAATCGGTGCCATCTGCGGGCACAGGATGGTATAGCCCTCGTCGCGCATCTGCTCGGTAAAGGGCACCTTGGGCCACGCGGTCGAAGCACTCTCGCGCTGCGCCTCGAACGTGTACTTACGGCTCGCGAACGCGGGGGCATCCGTGGAAGGCGCCACCGGCGCGGCATCGCCCTGCGCGTAGGCCTCGCCCGCGGCCGTAGCCTCGGCCAAGCGCTCGGCCTCCTGGTCCTTGAGCGCTGCCATGAGCGAGCGAATACGGATACGCGCGGCGCCCAAGTTGGACACCTCGTCAATCTTGAGCACGGTGTAGCTCTTACCGCTGGCCTCCAGGATTTCCTGCACTTGGTCGGTGGTCAGAGCGTCCAGCCCGCAGCCGAAAGAGTTGAGCTGGATCAGGTCCAAATCGTTGCGCATCGTCACAAAACGGGCGACGGCGTACAGGCGGCTGTGGTACATCCACTGGTCGACGACGCGAATCGGACGCTCGGGCTTTACCAGATGCGCGAGCGAATCCTCGGTAAAGACCGCAAAGCCAAAGCTCGAGATAAGCTCGGGCAGGGCATGGTTGATCTCGGGGTCGTTATGGTAGGGACGGCCGGCGAGTACGATGCCGTGGCCACCGTGGTCCTCGACCCACTTAAGAGCCTCCTCGCCCATGGTCTGGATGTCCTCGTGGAAACGCGCGTCGGCCTCAAAGGCAGCGTTGACGGCGGCATCGACCTCGGAGCGCGTGATCTTGGGACCGCGCACGCGACCGCGACCGGCTTGCGCATCGGCCACGCGGTCGACGGCGAGCACCTGGTACAGGCGGCGCTTGAGCTCGGTCTTGTCGTGATAGGGCACAAACGGGTACAGGAACTCGATGTTCTGCTCGCGAATCTCGTCGATATTGAGCGCCAGCGCCGTAGGATAGCTCATGACGATGGGGCAGTTATAGCAGTTGCCAGCCGTCGGATCCTCCTTGCGCTCCCAGCGCACGCACGGCATCCAGATAAAGTCGACGTCACGGTCGATGAGGTTCATCACGTGGCCGTGGCTCATCTTGGCCGGATAGCACACGCTCTCGGACGGCATGGACTCAATGCCCGCCTGATAGGTCTTCTTGCTCGACTGGTCGGACAGCTGCACGCTAAAGCCCAAGCGCGTAAAGAACGCGTGCCAGAAGGGATAGTTCTCGTACATGTTGAGCGCGCGGGGGATGCCGACGGTGCCGCGCGGGGCCTCGTCGGGGCTCAGCACCTCGCGGTTAAAGAGCAGCTCGTTTTTCTTTTTGAAGAGGTTGGGGGCCTCGGTCTTTTGCTTTTTGTGGCCGGCGCCCTTCTCGCAGCGGTTGCCGGTAATGAAGCGCCTACCGCCGCCAAAATCGTTGACGGTGAGCTGGCAGTTGTTGGAGCAACGGCCGCAGCGGACATGCTTTTGCGTCACGGTGAGGTGCGCGATGTCCTCGGCCGAAAGGATGGTCGAGGTCCCATCGATGCCGGCGCGATCGCGGGCGAGCAGGGCCGCACCGTAGGCGCCCATGCAGCCGGCGATGTCGGGACGCACGGCGTGAACGCCGGTGAGCTGCTCAAACGCGCGCAGCGTGGCATCGGACATAAAGGTGCCGCCCTGAACGATTACCTGGCTGCCGATCTCCTTGGGATCGCGCAGCTTAATGACCTTGAACAGGGCATTCTTGATGACGGAATAGGACAGGCCGGCCGCGATGTCGCCCACCGTGGCGCCTTCCTTTTGCGCCTGCTTAACGCGCGAGTTCATAAAGACCGTGCAGCGGCTGCCCAAGTCGACCGGGGCCTTGGCGTGGATGGCGGCATCGGCGAACGCGCGCACGTCCATGTTCATAGAGACGGCGAAGCTCTCGATAAAGCTACCGCAGCCCGACGAACAGGCCTCGTTGAGCATGATGTGCTCGATAACGCCGTCCTTGACGCGCAGGCACTTCATGTCCTGGCCGCCGATGTCCAGAATGAACTCGACGCCGGGCAGGAATGCTTTGGCGCCGCGCAGGTGCGCAACGGTCTCGATCTCGCCGGAATCGGCTTTGAGGGCCTCGATGAGCAGCGCCTCGCCGTAGCCCGTGGTGGTCACGTGGCCGATGGTGCAGCCGGCGGGGATGTGGTTGTAGAAATCGGCCATGATGACCTTGGCCGTGCCCAGGATGTCGCCGTTGTTGTTGCCGTACCAGGTGTGCAACAGCTGGCCGTCCTCGCCCACGAGCGCGGCCTTCATGGTGGTGGAGCCGGCGTCGATGCCAATGAACACGCGGCCGGTGTAGCCTTCGAGCTTGCCCTTGGGGACGACTTCCTGGTCGTGGCGGGTTTTGAACTCGGCAAAGTCCTCGTCGGTGGCAAAGAGCGGATCCAGGCGCTCGACCTCGGCACCCTGTGTGTCGCCCAGGGCATCGATGGCCTCGATGAGCTGCGGGAACGTGCTGAGCTTATTGGACTCGTGCGCCATGGCGGCGCCGCTCGCCACAAACAGGTGGGCGTTTTGGGGCACGATACGGTGCTCCTCGTCCAGGTTGAGCGTGAGGTAGAAGCGGTGGCGCAGCTCGGAGAGGTACTGCAGCGGGCCGCCCAGGAAGGCGACGTTGCCGCGGATGGGACGGCCGCACGCCAGACCCGAGATGGTCTGGGTCACGACAGCCTGGAAGATGGAGGCGGCCACGTCCTCGGGGCGGGCGCCCTCGTTGAGCAGCGGCTGGACGTCGGTCTTGGCAAAAACACCGCAGCGGCTGGCAATGGGATAGATGGTGGTGGCGTTGGCCGCGAGTTCGTTAAGGCCGCTGGCGTCAGTGTGCAGCAGAGTGGCCATCTGGTCGATGAACGCGCCCGTGCCGCCGGCGCAGGTGCCGTTCATGCGCTGCTCAATGCCATTATCGAAGTAGATGATCTTGGCGTCCTCGCCGCCCAGCTCGATGGCGACATCGGTGGCCGGGATGAGGGTCTCGACGGCACGCTTGCTGGCGATAACCTCCTGGACAAACTCCAGGTCGAGCCACTGGGACAGCAGCAGGCCACCCGAGCCGGTAATGGCGCAGGTCATCTGGACCGTCGGCAGCACGGTCACAGCGCCCTCGAACAGGGCGCGGGCGCAGGCACGGACGTCGGTGTGGTGGCGCTGGTACTTGGCGTAGACAATCTGGTTGTCGTCGTTGAGCACGGCGAGCTTAACGGTGGTGGAGCCCACGTCGATGCCCAGGTGCAGGTTGCCGTGGGCGTTGCCGGGGTTGAAGATCGCGCCTTCGGGGGCGTGGGCGGCGGCTACGGGCTCCGCGGCGGTGGCGGGCTCGCTAGTGACGGACGCTTCCCCCGCCGCGTTCTTGGCATCGGCGACAGCCTCGACAACTTTCTCAGCAGCCGCGGTCGCGGCCTTCTGCGCGGCATCCACCACGGTGGGCGCGGCCTCGCGTGCGGCGGCGACCATGCGGTCCTTGATGCCCTCGACGAGTTTGCTCATTGTCTCTCCTCTTAGTTGTTGGACTCGACGGTTGCGGCGGTGTCGGCCGCGTCCTCGAGCTGCAAGTTCAATAGCTTCATGCCGTATTCCGGCACGTTGATATCGATGGGTTGGCCATACAGGTCACCAGGGCGCACAAAAGCGAGCACCGTCATAATGCGCGCCATGGCCTCGGGCGATTCGGTGAGCCCACGCTCAAACCAGCGCTGAATCATGCCGACCTCGGCACTCACGACGTAGGTAACGTAGTAGTCAAAGAACGTGCCCAGCGCCAGGCCCAAAATGCCCGTCTGCGCACGCGGCACCACAGCCTCACGAGCGGTGTCGATGATCCTTTTAATGAAGGCCTGATCGCCGCCCGGACCCAGCAGCGCACCGATTAAGTCGCGGTTGGCCGCAAGATAACGCAGCAGCTCAACCGAACCGGGCGCCGGCTCGAGCTCATCGATGTTGTGATAGAGATCGGGCAGCTGAGCTGCGGTGATGAGCTCAATGCGCTCACGGATCTCGGCTAGCAAGCCGTCCTCGATTTGATTGATAAAGTCGGGAATATCGCGGTAGTGCGAATAGAACGTGCGGCGCGTAAGGCCGGCACGCTCGGTGAGCGACGCGACGTTAATGCGCGAAAGATCGCCGCTTTCGGCAAGTTCGCTGGCAAGCGCCTGGCGAAGGGCACGCTGCGAGCGAAGGGACCGGCGATCGCATTTCTCGAGCTGGGACAAGCGACCTCCTTGTTACTCAGCCTGTGCGCTATTGCACAGTGCGAGTATTATTGCACACCGTGTGCACCAACACGTAAAGGCAATATTTGGAATGTGACGAAGGGACGGTCCCTTTGTCACATTCAGCGACCGCCTAGGTTGTGCCAGTTGTGCCTGGCTTTTGAAGCAGCATTGCCGATTGTTCAAAATGTCATTCGTGGGTAGAATAGTGTCGACGGCAGCCCAAGTTCTGGAAAGCTGGGCAGCGCCGTTGTTTGCATTAGGGGGTCAACGCCTTAGCGGCGGCGACCCCTTCTGTTGCGCTTCGAACGCTGCTTGAGTGCCTCGGAAAGGCCGACAAGTGCCGTGAAGAACGAGACCAAAGCGGTCAGAAGTCTCACGAAATCAATCAAATCGGTCATGGGCATCACCTCCCATCAGATGGAGGGCGCTGCCCGGCACATGGAACTGCCGTCAACAATACCGATTCTACCAGAGCCTAGTTATATATACGAATATATGTTCGTATTCCAAGCACACAGGCCCCTGTGACAAAGGGGCTGTCCCTTTGTCACATTATTCGATGACGGTGCGGGAGTTTTGCTTGCGCATGGTGGCGAACATGTGTTTGGGGACGGCGTGGACCATGCAGCTGCCAATAGTTGCGCTCGCGGCAGCCTTAGCTGTATCGCTAGCGTTTTTGGTCGCGTAGCTGTGGCGGAAACGCTTGAGCATGGCGATATCGTTGCCGCCATCTCCGTAAACCGCAACCTCGTCCTCGGCAATACCGTAGTAGCCCGCCAGCCAGGCCACACTCTCGCCCTTGTTGCACGCCACGTCCGTGATCTCGAACATCACCGGGTCAAACGGCGCGTTGACCACACGGTCCGAGCGCTCGGCCAAATACGCCTTAAGGTCGCGCTCCAGCTCGAGCGAGGTCACGCGGCAGTTGATCTTGCATACATCGTGACGCAAGATATCGCCGATCGACTGATCGAAATACTGCTCCTCGTGATATCCGCCACGTGCACGCATGCCGCGCATCACAATACGCTTGATGGGGCTGTCCTTTTTAAAGCCCGCCTGATGCATCTCGAACGAACCGCTCGAGAACATGCCATCGGGCGTGGAGCAATCAAAGCAAATGTCCGGGAACGCCTTGAGCAGCTCCTCGGTAATCTGCGGATCGATGGTCCAGGTCTTGAGCACCTCGCCATGGCTGTCGCGCACGATGGAGCCGTTAGAGCAGCAGGCATCGAGCGCCAGCCCCGTAAAGCCATGCTCGCCGATTGGCAACGTCGAGCGCCCGGTCGCGGGAACCACATGCAGGCCAGCCTCCGTCAGCTCACGAATGGCGCGGCGGATGGTCCCATCCGCCTCGTGCAGGGCGTTCAGCAGCGTTCCGTCTAAGTCACTCGCAAACATCTTGATCATGGGCATGCCTCCCCTTCGTCTGCACGATATTGTAGACGAAGGAGAGGCACGCCTAAACAATGCCGTCCCGGCGCGGCGTACCACTGCCTCCACAAATTCACGGTGCCCCAGCGCGTTAAGACAATCGCCACAAGCGACTTTTCAGCCGATAAAACAGCGCCGTCGTCAACGTCAGCACCGCCAACATGCCTGCGAATACAATCGCCGGTGTCCATCGATCATATGCGAGTCCGTAAACCAATTGGCCAATAGGCGTTGCACAGGAAAGCGTCATATAAACGAGTGCCAGCACTTTTCCGCAGAGTTCCTTTGGCGCTGACCGCTGAACAAATGAAACGATTTCGACCGATGTAATGCTTGCCCACGCCATGACCCATGCCGAGCCGGCTGTAAGCGCGGCAAACGCTAATTCATCAGGACCGCTCAGTAGCGTGACAATAATCGGTACGACTCCAAAACAAATCATCGCAACATATCGACATATGCCTTTGAAGGAAAAATAATGTGGCCAAATACCGACCAAACCACTGCCGACAAGACCACCTAAGCCCATAGCCACCTCAATAATCCCAACAAAGGATGACTGCATTCCGAGATACTTTGCAACAATAACGGGAGCACCAATCGTTAACCCAACTAACGCAAGGTTCAAAATAGCTGCAAGCAAAAACACAACGAGCAATGATGCGTTTTGAAACAGGTACCGAATCGACTCCCGAAAATCGTTTCGGCATGTCGAGCAAGTCGTACTGTCCCCAGTCATTCCAGATGAGGCATTTCGCTTGAGTGCGCCCCCGAACAGCAGGGCTGACATCGCAAACGTCAACGCCGCGGTTTCGCATAGAGCATCGATACCAAAGCACCCATAGACTGCCGTCCCGACTACAGGCCCCAAGATATTGCTCGCCATGGTTATCTGCGAGACCAACGCAGTGGCACGCTCAACCTTTTCTGGGCCCGTCATGCGCACCGTCTCAATTTGAAGCATCGGCTTCAGCAGCGATTGGATGCCATATTGGACGCAAAGCATTGCTGCCACGACAACCGCAAGAGGCAGCGAACACTTCATGGGGATAAACAGCAGTGATGCAGCCATCAGAACAATGCCGAGTACCACAAGAACCCCGCGATGTCTTCCCCGATCTGCCAAGATCCCGCCAGCCGGAGTCGCAAGCACGCCCGGCACGAACGCTATAGCCGCGACAGCGCCATATAGCGTTGACGAGCCGCTGCAATCAAACAAGTAAAGCGGGCACGCAAAGCACAGTGCCGACAACATCGAATACGCGCACAGCTGTGCAACGAGAAGGCCAAATAGTCTGATAGATAGCACTGTTTTTGGCGCCAACGAAACGCTAATTCTTCGCATCCCAGCCATAAGCCTGCCCCCAAATACATACCGATAGTATGTATTTAATGACTTGAAAAGGGCAGCCGTGGCTACCCTCACAAATCAATTACATACCGTTGGTATCTATATTACCACCCGGCACGGTTCCATACGTCCCAAATCTGGGCCGTTGTCTGGAGCACTTCATTACCCAAATCAAGCCCCACCGCGGCCGCCATCTGCGCCAAGCATTGCGCGCGAGCGAGCATTCGGTCCTTGGATTCAAGCGGACGGAACAATGGCAGCAGCCAAAGATTCGCCAACAAAGATACGGCCTCCGCCGCTTCGCGCGGGCATTCGCACGCAATGGAGCCGTCGGCGATGCCCTCCTCGATCACTGGCAAGAGGCAGCCATCGGCCGACTCGTCAAACGAGCCCTGGTACTGTATCGCCAGTAGACGCGAGCTTTTTACCGGATCCGCCGCAGGATGCATGCGTGCCCATAGCTCAATTTGTGGAACGACGGACTCGGGCGCGTACAGCCGCTTGAGCTTTTGGGCTCCGGTCATATTACCGATATCAAGCGTTGAGCGACGGCGCTCAACAATCGGAGCCATTGCCCGATCAAATGCGGCGTTGAAAATCTCCTCTTTGCTCTTAAAGTGATGATAGACCGCACCCTTGGTCATGCCATCGAGGCGGTCGACGATGTCTTGAATGCTCGTCCCCTCATAACCCTGTACGCAGAATAGCTCCAGCGCCGCGTCGAGAATTTTCGCGACAGTCTCCTCGGGATATTTATTACGACCCATAATCCGTCCATCCGCAACGCAAGTCTTGTGCCTCATTGCAGCATTTTAACGTTGCGGATGGTAGGTGGTCGATTCTACACCGCGGCGGGGCCGTGCTCGCCGGTGCGAATGCGGATGACTTCCTCGACCGACTCGACCCAAATCTTGCCGTCTCCAACAGCACCGGTGCGAGCGGCGTTGCAGATGATGTCGACAATTCCGTCGACGTGCTCGTCGGCACAAATGAGCGTGAACTGCACCTTAGGGATCGTGTTGACAAGCAACTCGTTGCCGCGCACGTATTCCTTCCAGCCATGCTGTGCGCCGCAGCCCTGCACTTGGTTGATAGTCATACCACGAACATCAGCAGCAAACAGCGCGTCTTTGAGAACCTCAAGCTTTTCCTGGCGCACGATAGCCGTGATCTTTTTCATAATGAATTCCTCCCTTAAATAAAGAAATTGATTGTCTTTCACATGGCACGGGTTTTCCAGGTGCCCGAGATTGCCCCGAAAGAGGAGCGCCGCGTACTTCGGTACGCAAGCGACGGTTTGAGGGGCAAGCTCGGGTGCCTCGAAAAGCCGTGCCGCTAGTCGAGTC
>URFU01000009.1 GCA_900547125.1 uncultured Collinsella sp. | reverse complement strand
TGACACCCGAGATCATCGACGGCAAGGGCCAGACGATGGTGGCCGACGCCGCCAAGGACCTGAGCTTCCGCTCGAGAGCGCCGATTGAGTTCTTCCAGAAGGTGCTGGTCGACGATAGGGAGGTCGCCGCCGAGCACTACGTGCTCACCGAGGGCTCTACGATCGTGACGCTCAAGGCGAGCTTCCTAAAGACGCTCGGCGTGGGCGAACACAAGCAGAGCGTGGTTTCGGCTACGGGCACTGCCGAGACGACCTTCACCGTTGCCGAGGCTGCCAAGCCCGCTCCTGGCCAGACCACCACGACTACGACCACCACGACTACGACTTCCAAGCCTAAGAAGAAGGCTGGCAAGGAGACGCTGCCTCAGTCCGGCGACAGCGCGTACGCCATGGCCGGTGCCGTACTCGCTGCCGGTGTGGCAGCCCTGCTGCTGGCGTGGGCCATGAAGCGCAGCGCGTAGTCGCGCGCCAGCTCCCAGCGGGTCCGGATCGAGCGATCCGGACCCGCTTTTGGGGTCTGCCGGAAACCCGGTGGTCAAAAAAGGCCAAATATGAGTACTGCTACCAGTTTGGTGGCAGCCAAATGGCCTCAAAAATCGGTGCCAGCGGCCAAAAGTACATCGATTTTCGTCCTTCAGAGTCGCGATCGGGCTCCAAACAAGGCGATTTTGCTGCTCTGGACTGGAAAATCGCTGCTACTAATTTGGTGACAGTACTCATATTTGGCCTTTTTTGACCACTGCCCCTTGGTCCAAGGCAAAAAGGCCGCTCGAATCATGCGGCAGGTCCATTTTCGACTATCCTCAGCTTGCCAGTTCGAAAATGGACCTGCCGCATGATTGAATCTTTATTTCAACTTTACACCTAGGTTTACAGCTGTCTTGTCAGCTGTAAACCTAGGTGTCATACTAAAGCCCCAAGATTCGCCAAAAGAGAGGGGCCTTGATGGCACAGAGCGCGAACATGGATGCGTCGGAGCTTGCGCGCGATATCGCGGCCGGCCTAGCATCGGCAACGACGGCAACGGAGCGCGCGGCACAGGTGCCCGCAGAGCTCGTCGAGGCCATTCAGCAACTAAAAACCCAACGTGACGCGGTGATCCTGGCGCACTACTATGTGGCGCCCGAGGTCCAAGCCGTTGCCGATTACGTCGGCGACAGCTTCTACCTGGCAAAGCTCGCCAAGAGCCTGCCGCAGCAGACTATCGTGCTGTGCGGCGTGGAGTTTATGGGCGAGAGCGCCAAGCTGCTCAACCCCACCAAGACCGTGCTGCTGCCCGAGCCGGGCGCGGACTGCCCTATGGCGCACATGGTCAAGCGCGAGACGGTCGACGCGGCGCGCGCCGAGTACGGCGACGACCTTGCCGTGGTCTGCTACGTTAACTCGACGGTCGAGATCAAGAGCTGGAGCGACGTGTGCGTCACCAGCTCCAACGCCGTCAAGATCGTGTCCGAGCTGCCGCAGCAACACGTCCTGTTCATCCCCGATCAAAACCTGGGCCGCTTTGTTGCCGAGCAGGTGCCGCAAAAGCACGTCATCCTCAACAATGGCTACTGCCCGCGCCACCACATCATCACCGTCGAGCAGATTGTCGACGCGCAGGAAGCGCATCCCGACGCGCTCGTGCTGGCGCACCCCGAGTGCAAGGCCGACGTCCTGGCCGAGGCCGACTACATCGGCTCCACCGCCGGCATCATCAAGTATGCCGAGGAGTCGGACGCGAGTGAGTTCATCATCGTGACGGTCCGCGGCGTGCTCTACGAGCTCGAGCGCCGCTGCGAGGGCACCGGCAAAAAGTTCTATTTCCCCGCGGTGCAGCCCACCTGCGTCAACATGGATCTCATCACGCTTGAAAAACTCGTGCGCTGCCTGGAGACGGGCGAGGGCGAGGTGCAGATCGGCGTGTCGGACGAGGCTGCCGACCAAGCCAAACTCACGCTCGACCGCATGCTCGAGTACGCGGCGCGCTAAGCCAATGTGACATGAGGGACAGTTCCTTATGTCACATTACAAGGGAGAGGATTCCTGTGGAAACCAAACAATACCCCGATATGGAGTGTGACGTCGTCATTGCCGGTTGCGGCGTGGCGGGTCTGTACGCGGCCCTCAATCTGCCGACGAGCACGCGCGTGGTCATGCTCTCCAAGGGCGCCGTCGACGAGTGCGATTCGATGCTCGCTCAGGGCGGCATTTGTGTGCTGCCCGAAGGCTCGGACTACGATGCCTTCTTTGAGGACACCATGCACGCCGGCCACTACGAGAACCGCCGCGAGAGCGTCGACATCATGATCCGCTCGAGCCGCTCGGTCATTAACGACCTGCTGGCCATGGGTGTGGATTTTGAGCGCAAGGCCGACGGCAGCCTCGACTTTACCCGCGAGGGCGCGCACAGCCGCCCGCGCATTGCCTTCCATGCCGACATTACGGGCAAGGAGATCACAACCAAGCTGCTCCAGGCCGTTCGCAAGCTGGATAACGTGCAGATTTTGGAGCACGTGGCCATGACCGACATCCTGACGGGCGAGCGTGGCGGCGCCACGGTGTGCACCGGCGTCGTCGCCGTTCCCGTGGACGAGGACAACTCGGTTCGTCCCGCCGACGAACTGGCAAATGCCGCCGGAGGCGTGCATGCCGGCGAGCCGTTTAAGATCCATGCCCGCCACACGCTGTGGGCGACGGGCGGTATCGGCGGCGTGTACGACCATTCGACCAACTACCCGCAGCTCACGGGCGATGCCTGCTACATTGCTCAGGAGCATAGCATTAAGATGGAGCACCTGGACTACGTGCAGATTCACCCCACGGGCCTGTTCTCGCCGCAGCCGGGCCGCACGTTCCTGATCAGTGAGAGCTGCCGCGGCGAGGGCGCGATTCTGCTCAACGCCGCCGGTGAGCGCTTTACCGACGAGCTGCAGCCGCGCGACGTGGTCGCCGCCGCCATTCGCGAGCAGATGAAGCAGGACGGCACCGAGCACGAGTGGCTGAGCTTTGCCCCCGTCGAGCGCGATGTGGTGACCGGGCACTTTACCAACATCCGCGCGCGCTGCCTGGAGGACGGTCGCGATATCTTGGACGAGCCCATTCCCGTTACGCCCACGCAGCACTACTTTATGGGCGGCGTGTGGGTCGACAAGGACGGCCGCACCTCGATGCCCGAGCTCTACGCTGCGGGCGAGACGGCTTGCAACGGTGTTCACGGCAAGAACCGCCTTGCATCAAACAGCCTGCTCGAGGCTTTGGTCTGGGGTCGTCGCGCCGCGTGGTACATGCGTACCGGCGAGTCGCTGGCCGTGGAGCAGGCGGGCGATCCCGCGCTCGATGGCCGTCATCGCGCCCTGAGCGCCGATACCCTGGCAATCGATGATTTGGCCCGTGCCGCCGGCACGCAGGCCGTGGAGGAGTAGACCATGAATCCCATTACCATGAAGCTCGTCGTCGATGATCTGATTCTGCAGGCTCTGCGCGAGGACATTACCTTTGAGGACGTGAGCACGGCGAGCGTGTGCCCCACGGCGCGCCCCGCCACGGTGGAGCTTATCGCCAAGGCCGATGGCATCATTGCGGGTCTGGATGTGTTCGCTCGCACTTTTGAGCTGCTGGATTCGCAGAGCTCGGTGCTGTTTGATGTTGCCGACGGTGACGAGGTCCACGCCGGCGACCACGTGGGGCAGGTGCGTGGCGATGCGCGCGTGCTGCTTTCGGGCGAGCGCGTGGCGCTCAACTACCTGCAGCGCATGAGCGGTATCGCTACCTATACGCACCAGATGGCCGCGGCGCTCGAGGGCACCAAGACCGTGCTCGTCGACACGCGCAAGACCACGCCGGGCATGCGCGTCTTCGAGAAGGCCGCGGTCGAGATCGGCGGCGGCAGCAACCACCGTTACAACCTGTCGACGGCCGTCATGCTCAAGGACAACCACATCGACGCCGCCGGTGGTGTGACGCGTGCGATCGAGATGGCGCGCGCCCATGCATCGTTTACCACGACGGTCGAGATCGAGTGCGAGAACCTGGACATGGTACGCGAGGCCGTGGAGGCCGGCGCCGATATCATCATGCTCGACAACATGACCCATGACGACATGACTGCCGCGATTGAGCTTATCGCCGGTCGCGCCAAGACCGAGTGCTCGGGTAACGTGGACGCCAGCAATATCCGCGCGCTCGCCGACCTGGGCGTTGACTTTATTAGCTCGGGGGCATTGACCCACTCTGCGCCGATTCTCGACCTCTCGCTTAAGCACCTGCGTCTGCTGGACGGTAAATAATGGACGCCCGCGAGCGTCGCCGTGCCATCATGGGCGTGCTCGAGGAAGCCAAGGAGCCCGTTTCGGGCAGCGCTCTTGCCCGCGAGGTGGGTGTGAGCCGCCAGATTGTCGTGCAAGACATCGCTCTGCTGCGCGCCGACGGGCACGATATCGTGGCGACCAATCGCGGCTACGTGCTGCAGGAGGCCCCCAGCAGCCCCGCTGTGCCAACGCGCTTGGTCAAGGTTCGCCACAGCGTGGAGCAGGCAGGCGATGAGCTCACGAGTATCGTTGACGCCGGCGGCGCCGTGCTCAACGTGATCGTCAATCACCGCGTGTACGGTAAGATCACGGCCGACCTGGACATTCGCAATCGTCGCGATGTTGAGCGCTACCTGCACGATATCGAGAGCGGCAAGAGCTTCCCGCTGCTGACGGTGACGAGCGGCTATCACTTCCATCGCATCGCGGCAGAAGACGAGCAGACCCTCGACGAGATCGAGACCATACTCAAGGAGAAAGGCTACCTAGCAGACCTGATGCCCTACGAAGACGATTTGTCCTAGTCGACGCCGCATCTATAAGTTGCGGTGAAATAGTTCCTAAAATCGGCATCCAAGCCATAAAACAGGAACTATTCCACCGCAACTGCCAAGGGTCCCGCTCCAAATTAGCTGCCCACACATGCAAAAGGAGGCCTCCGCGGCGATGCGGAGGCCTCCTTTTTTGTGCACGGTGTACTTTTGAGTGTGCAAGTGGGGAGTTGTTACTCCTCGACGATCTCGGTGATCGCGCCAGCGGGGCAAGCGTCCTGGCAAGCGCCACAGGCGACGCAGGAATCCTCGTCAGCGACGGTAGCGACGTCCTGGAGCTCCAGAACGCCAGCGGGGCAGGTGTCGACGCAAACGCCACAAGCGATGCACTCGTCGGCATCAATTACGGGATGAGCCATGGTAGTTTCCTCTCTGTTGACCGACGCTACAGGCGATGCGCGTCGGTTTGATTCGGGCAAAAACATACCACGGGAGCGACCGTTTGCAATACCCTCTGACCGGCATCTTCATACCGTTCGCCGAGTATGCCGCGGCTTACTAAAAATTATGCAGGTGAGGCCGTTGAGCTGCGCAAATGTTAGCTATAGGTGACTTGAAATATAGGGCGATTGAGCGAGCTTTTGGAAAGCGCATCCCGTAATCCACGTCCAAAACGGGACACAGTTTCAGGCTCACACCTCAGTCAACTCTACATAGATCTCAATAGATTTGCCGAGAACTCAAACAGCGCATCTACCTGCGCATTTGAGAACCTAAACTCTCAGAGATAAGAAATCTTATATGAATTGACTTAGATTTTGTATATTCCGGCCCATAAGGGGATACACTACATCCTGAAAGACAAGCCGAAACACCGCTCGGCAGACCGCCGAGTCGGTGCAAACGCACAAGAGAGAGGGAATTTCTAATGGGCAAGATTCTTGGTATCGACCTTGGTACTACTAACTCCGCAATGGCCGTTCTCGAGGGCGGTTCTCCGACCATTATCGTGAACGCCGAGGGCGACCGCACCACCCCGTCCGTCGTGGGCTTCCGCGCCGACGGCGACCGCGTCGTTGGTAAGGCCGCTAAGAACCAGGCTGTCACCAACCCCAAGAACACTGTGTTCTCCATCAAGCGCTTCATGGGCCGCAAGTACTCCGAGTGCACCTCCGAGATCAAGACCGTGCCGTATGAGGTCAAGGAGGGCCAGGGTGGCCGTGCCGTCGTCGACATCGAGGGCAAGGATTACACCGCCGAGCAGGTGAGCGCCATGGTGCTCGCCAAGATGAAGGCCGACGCCGAGAAGTATCTGGGCGAGACCGTCACCGACGCCGTCATCACCGTCCCGGCCTACTTCAACGACGCCCAGCGTCAGGCCACCAAGGATGCCGGTAAGATCGCCGGCCTCAACGTCAAGCGTATCGTCAACGAGCCGACCGCTGCTGCCCTGGCCTATGGTCTGGACAAGCAGGGCACCGACCAGCGCATCTTGGTCTTCGACCTGGGCGGCGGCACCTTCGACGTCTCCATCCTCGACCTCGCAGACGGCGTGTTTGAGGTTCTGTCCACCTCGGGCGACAACCACCTGGGTGGCGACGACTGGGATCAGCGCGTCATCGACTGGATGGCCGATAAGTTCCAGCAGGAGAACGGTGTCGACCTGCGTCAGGACCCCATGGCCCTGCAGCGTCTGAAGGAGGCCGCCGAGAACGCCAAGAAGGAGCTCTCCGCTGCCCAGCAGACCACCATCAACCTGCCGTTCATCACCATGAACCAGTCCGGCCCGCTGCACCTCAACTACACGCTGACCCGCGCCGAGTTCGAGAAGATCACCCGTGACCTGCTCGAGCGCTGCAAGCAGCCTGTCACCAACGCCCTGCGCGACGCCAAGCTTAAGCTCTCCGATCTGACCGAGGTCATCCTCGTCGGCGGCTCCACCCGTATGCCCGCCGTCCAGGAGCTCGTCAAGACCATGACCGGCAAGCAGCCCAACATGTCCGTGAACCCCGACGAGGTCGTTGCCGACGGCGCTGCCGTCCAGGGCGGCGTGCTCACCGGCGACGTCGAGGGCATCCTGCTGCTCGACGTTACCCCGCTGTCGCTGGGCGTCGAGACCATGGGCGGCATCATGACCAAGATGATCGACCGCAACACCACGATTCCGACCTCCAAGACCGAGGTCTACTCCACCGCTGCCGACAACCAGACTAGCGTCGAGATCAACGTGCTCCAGGGCGAGCGCGAGCTTGCCCGCGACAACAAGTCGCTCGGTAAGTTCCAGCTGACTGGTATCCCGGCTGCTCGCCGCGGCGTGCCGCAGATCGAGGTCACCTTCGACATTGACGCCAACGGCATCGTCAAGGTTTCCGCTAAGGACAAGGGCACCGGCAAGGAGCAGCAGATCACCATCTCCGGCTCCACCGCGCTTTCCGACGACGAAGTCGATCGCATGGTCAAGGACGCCGAGGCTCATGCCGAGGAGGACAAGAAGCAGAAGGAAGAGGTCGAGGTCCGCAACCAGACCGACAGCCTGTGCTACTCCACCGAGCAGACCCTCAACGAGCTCGGTGACAAGGTTTCCGCCGATGTGAAGTCCAAGGCCGAGGCCGCTATCGCCGACGCCAAGAAGGCGCTCGAGGGCTCTGACGTCGAGGCCATCAAGGCCGCCGGCGAGTCCCTGCAGTCCGTGGCCTACGAGCTGGCCCAGGTTGTCTACGCCGACGCTCAGCAGCAGACCGACGGTGCCGCCGGTGCCCAGCCTGCCGACGATGACGTTGTCGACGCCGACTACGAGGTTGTGGACGACGAGGACAAGTAATCATGTCCGCCCGTAAAGCTCGCACGGAGGCGGCCGCCGTTGGTGCCGCCCCCGTTGACTCTGAGGAGAAGGACGTGAAGATTCCCGTAGAGGCCGTCGACGATACCGAGGCCAACGAGGCCGCGGCCGCCGAGGCTGCCGAGAACCAGGTAGAGGATTCCAACAAGGAGGCGACGATGACCGAGGACGAGATGGTGGAAGCCGCTATCCGCGCCGGTGAGGAAGCCGCCGACAACGACTTTAAGCTCAAGTTCGAGCAGGCCCAAAAGGAGCTTGCCGACGTGCGCAATGAGCTCGATGCTGCGGCAGAGGCCCAGAAGGCCGCCGAGGACAAGGCGAAGGACGCTACCGAGCGCACCGCCCGTCTACAGGCCGACTGGGAGAACTTCCGTCGCCGCACCGCCAACGAGCGCATCGCCGAGCGCGAGCGCGC
This sequence comes from uncultured Collinsella sp., assembly GCA_900547125.1. GTDB lineage: Bacteria > Actinomycetota > Coriobacteriia > Coriobacteriales > Coriobacteriaceae > Collinsella. The sequence continues at coordinate 22,060 of URFU01000009.1, read as the reverse complement.
GACCGAGAAGCTCGTCACTGCACTGCTGCCGGTGGTTGACGATATCGAGCGTGCGATCGACCATGCCCGTAGCCAGGAGCTTTCCGACGACTTTAAGCAGTTCGTCGACGGCGTCGATGCGGTTCATGCCAAGCTGCTCGATGTGTTTGCGCACGAGGGCGTTGAGCCCATCGACCCCAAGGGCGAGGCGTTCGATCCGCTCGAGCACCAGGCTGTGGGCCGCGTCGAGGACGCATCGCAGTACGACGAGACCGTCAACGACGTGTACCAGAAGGGCTACCGCATGGCGGATCGCATCCTGCGTTCCGCGATGGTGACGGTGACCTACGGTGGCGAGAAGCGCCCCGCACCGGAGCCCGAAGCGGCGCCCGAGGACGCTACGGCCGATACGGCCGAGGGCACCGAGGAGTAATTGAGAAGGGCCCCGGGGCAACACCCGGGGCCCTTTCTGACCTAGTGCCATATGAAAGCATGAGCCGTCGTCTGCATGGACGGCGGACGTAACAGGAGAGGAGCTACGATGGCTGCAGGCAAAACCTTCTATGACATCCTGGGCGTATCCAAGAGCGCCTCCGACAAAGAGATCAAGAGCGCGTTTCGCAAGCTCGCGCAAAAATATCACCCCGATGCCGGCGGCGACGAGGCCAAGTTCAAGGAGATCAGCGAGGCCTACGAGACGCTTTCGGACGAGAAGAAGCGCAAAGAGTACGACCAGATGCTCATGTTTGGCGGTATGCCGGGCGCGGGCGGCGCGTATGGCGGCGGCTACGGTGCCGGCGCGGGCGCCAGCGGCTGGGGTGACATCTTCGACAGCATCTTTAGCGGCAACGGCGCCTGGGGCAGCGATTGGGGCTCGGGCTTTGCCGGGGCTGCGGGCGCTGCCGGTGCCGGCGCGGGTCGCAGCCGCGCTCGCAAGGGCGGCGACCTGTCGCTGACCGTCGATGTGACGGCCGAGGACGCGTTTCGCGGCGTGACGCACAAAGTCACCTATCGCATTCCCTCGACGGGCGAGCAGCAGACCATTACGGTCTCGGTGCCTGCAGGCGCGGTCGACGGCGGCAAGCTGCGTTACAAACGTCGCGGCGAGTATGGCGTTGCCGGCGGCGAGCGCGGCGACCTGGTCGTGACCACGCACGTGGAGGAGCATCCGCTGTTTAAGCGTAAAGGTGCCGACGTGACCATGGAGGTACCGGTCTCGGTCTACGAGGCGGCGCTCGGCTGCACGGTGGACGTGCCCACGCCCGGCGGTGCGACGGTCCGTTTGAAGGTGCCCGCGGGTACCCAGACGGGCAAGAAGTTCCGCTTTAAGGAGATGGGTGCGCCCGACGTTAAGCACCGTGGCCGCACAGGCGCGCTGCTCGTCGAGATTAAGGTGCAGGTTCCCACGAACCTGTCCGATGACGAGCGCGATGCCATGACCAAGCTGCGCGAGGCCGACACGCGCGACTATCGCGAGAAGGTCAACCGTTACAAGGCGACGTACTAGGGCGGTCGTGGCGCACGCCCGCGCCTGCGGGCTTATGATGGACGATAACGAGACGGAAAGGGGTCAGGTAGCATGGCCGAGGACAATAGGAACAAACCGCTGTACATGATCAGCGTGGCAGCCGAGCTGACCGGCATGCATCCGCAGACTCTGCGCGTCTACGAGTCCAAAGGCTTGGTGAATCCCCAGCGCTCGGGTGGCAACACGCGCCTGTATTCGCGTGCCGATATCGAGCGCCTGGAGCTCATCAACCAGCTGACCGACGAGGGCATCAACCTTGCCGGCGTGGTGCGTATTCTCGATATGAAGGAGCGTGCCGAGGAGCGCGAGCGCGAGAACGAAAAGCTCCGCGCCCGCGTGCGACAGCTCGAGGACGAGCTGCACGAGTACAAGATGCAGAAGAAGATTACCGCCCTGGCCCCGCGTGACGGCTCGGTTAATCCCGAACAGGTCATGCGCAAGCTGCTGGGTGCGGGAACCGATTTGTAGTTACGCGGGATGCATTCGGGCAATCTGGCATTCAACTTCATGATCCCTTGGGGACGGAGGAAAACGGATCACTGAGGGGGTCGGCCTGACCCAGTGATCCGTTTTCCTCCGTCCCCAAGGGATCATTTTTGCCTGCTCACACCGGGCTCGTCCTTTGCTTTACCGAGATAAAGTGAACGTGCAGATTCGTAACCCACTCGCAACCGTTCTATGGCACGATATTGAACGAATGTATGCTATGCGCTCAAATCTTTTGGGCAGAGTGGGAGACAGTATGGTTAAGCTGTACGAGGACGGCATCTACCTGCGCGGCGGCAGCGAGGTCGTGCCTGCGGCCGAGGCTGCCGAGCGCGGTATTACGCAGGTACCCGAGGATGCCAAGCGCGGCACCATCGCGTATTCGATCCTTCAGGCACACAACACGTCCGGCGACCCCGAGGCGCTCAAGATTCGCTTCGACGCCATGGCGAGCCATGACATCACCTTTGTCGGCATCATCCAGACGGCGCGCGCTTCGGGCATGGAGCAGTTCCCGCTGCCCTACGTGCTCACTAACTGCCACAACTCGCTGTGCGCCGTGGGCGGCACCATCAACGAGGACGACCACGTCTTTGGCCTCTCGGCTGCCAAGAAGTACGGTGGCATTTTCGTCCCCCCGCATATCGCCGTCATCCACTCCTTTATGCGTGAGAACTTCGCCGGCTGCGGCAAGATGATCCTGGGCTCCGACTCGCACACCCGCTATGGCGCCCTGGGCACCATGGCCGTGGGCGAGGGCGGCGGCGAGCTGGCAAAGCAGCTGCTGCGCGACACCTACGACGTTGCCTATCCCGGCGTCGTCGCCATCTACCTCACGGGCGCCCCGCGCCCCGGCGTCGGCCCGCACGATGTGGCGCTCGCCATCATCCGCGCCGTATTTGCCAAGGGCTACGTTAAGAACAAGGTCATGGAGTTTGTGGGCCCCGGCATCGCGAGCATGACGACTGACTACCGCAACGGCGTCGATGTCATGACCACCGAGACCACCTGCCTGTCGAGCATCTGGGCTACCGACGAGGACACACATGCGTTTTTGACCATGCACGGCCGCGGCGACGACTACCGCGAGCTCAAGCCCGCCGATGTTGCCTACTACGATGGCTGCGTCGAGGTCGATCTGTCCAGCATCAAGCCCATGATCGCGCTGCCGTTCCATCCTTCCAACGGCTTTGAGATCGACGAGCTCAACGAGAACCTCGAGGACATCCTGCATGAGGTGGAGCTCGAGGCCGCCAAGATCGGCGAGGGCAAGACGCACTTTAGCCTGCTCGACAAGATCGTCGACGGCAAGCTGCACGTGCAGCAGGGCGTTATCGCCGGCTGCTCGGGCGGCAACTACGACTCCGTGGTCCAGGCTGCCCGCGTGCTCAAGGGCGCCAACACCGGCTGCGGCGAGTTCTCGCTGTCGGTCTACCCCACGAGCCAGCCCGTGGCGCTCGAACTTACGCGTCGCGGCTATATCTACGACCTTATGGAGGCCGGCGCGATTGTGCGCACGGCATTCTGCGGCCCGTGCTTCGGCGCCGGCGACACGCCCGCCAACAACGGCCTTTCGATCCGCCACACTACGCGCAACTTCCCCAACCGCGAGGGTTCCAAGCCGGGTAATGGCCAGCTGAGCGCCGTGGCCCTGATGGACGCCCGCTCCATTGCGGCGACGGCGGCCAACGGCGGCGTCCTGACGCCGGCGACCGACCTGCCCGAGGAGACTTGGGACGAGGCCTGCGAGTACAACTTTGACGACGCGCCGTACAAGAAGCGCGTGTACTGGGGCTTTGGCAAGGCGGAGCCTGCCGACGAGCTGGTTGAAGGCCCCAACATCAAGCCGTGGCCCGCGATGGAGCCCCTCGGCGATGACATCCTGCTCAAGGTGTGCTCCAAGATCATGGACCCGGTCACCACGACCGACGAGCTCATTCCCTCGGGTGAGACGAGCTCCTTCCGCTCCAATCCGCTGGGCCTGGCCGAGTTTACGCTCAGCCGCCGCGATCCGGCCTACGTGGGCCGCTCCAAGGAAGTCGACGCCGTGGAGAAGCGCCGCGTGGCCGGCGAGGCCGCGGGCGACCTGGCGGCACTCGATGCCGAGCTTGCTGGTGTGTTTGAGGCACTGGCCGGCGCGGGTGTCGCGGCCGATGCCAAGGCAACCGAGTACGGCTCCATGCTCTATGCCAAGAAGCCCGGTGACGGTTCTGCCCGTGAGCAGGCTGCGAGCTGCCAGCGCGTGATCGGTGGCCTGGCCAACATCGTCCACGAGTACGCCACCAAGCGCTATCGATCCAACGTGATGAACTGGGGCATGGTGCCCTTCCAGATGGAGGCTGAGCCCAACTTTGAGGTGGGCGACTACGTCTTTGTGCCGGGTATCCGCGCCGCGCTTGACGGCGACCTGAAGGACATCGCCGCCTACGTGGTGCGCGCCGATGGTGCGGTCGAGGAGATTGAGCTCTACATTGCCGATATGACGGCAGAGGAGCGCGCCATCGTCAAGGCCGGCTGCCTGATCAACTACAACAAGTTCAAGGCCGCTGCCGATTAACTCTGCTGTACGCCCCGGCCACACCTTTCCCTCGTGCTCATGCGCTTCGCGAGGGTCGCCCGAGGGAAAGGTGTGGCAGGGGCTACCGCGACGTTTTCGTTGGGTCTTGAGGGACGCTAATAAATAGACCTGCTTGATGCCGCCTCTGTTAATGGGGCGGCTTCTTTTTGTCGAAAACCGCCACAAAGGGGACAGGCACCTTTGTGGTGGTTTTTGTTTGTCTCGTTCTGTAACAGGTAGACCCTTATTTGCCGAGCAGTTGTTACAGATTTAGATAAACGGGCACCGCTGAACAATTCATCTCGATCTGTAACATCTGGACCCAAAAACGGCCGCTAGATGTTACAGATTGAGATGGTGAACGCCGGGGCCGAAGATCACCACAAAGGTGCCTGTCCCCTTTGTGGCGGTGGGGGGCGAGCTCGATGTTGCCGTGCTCGTTGAACGACATTCTAATGAGCGTCCCTACAGGATTTCATCCGGGCTGGCGGGTTTGGTTGTTTTGGGGATGCCGAGTTTGGATGACGCGAAATCGTCAACATTGTCCTTAATTCCGTCTTTGGTGTAGACAGTGACCATATAGGTGCTGTGTCCGAATTCGCCCTTGTCGCGTGTTGCCCAGGCATCCCAGTAGGCGGCCCCGTTTCGCCCTTTGATTTTTCCGACACGGCGGAGTTCTGTTCGCTTTAATTTCTGGTTGCTATAGATGGTTCGACCGGCTTCCGCGGTGAGCCCGCACTGTCCAAGCAGCTTGTCGAGGACTTGGTTCATGTGGCGCTCATCGGTGTTTGGTGCGTAGTCGTAGGCGAGGGTGATGGAGTTGAGGGGCTGGTCGTCGATCAAATAATTCATCGCCTGAGGTTCAAGGTAGAAATAAGGAGACCGTCCGTCGATCTGACCGAGCAGTGGCAACTTTGACCGCCAAATTCCGGTGGGAATTCCATCTTCGTAAAACACGCCGCGACAGATAAAGGAAAGCGAGGTGGCACGCGAGCCGGCGTCGACCATTCCGCGTAAATCGAAGGGCGAGGCGATGCCAAGGGAAAAGGGCGTGATGACGATAAGGAAGAGCATCACGATGGGTACGGCGAGAATGGCGATGACGTTGCGACCGGTGGAATGAGGCGGCTTCATATGCGTTCCTCGAGACAAAGAGCAGGCAAGCTCGATGACAAATGAATAATCTCAGCTAACAATTCAATTTTAATCTCATAACGTGTGACAGCTGGCCGTCGAAACCGAGAACCATCACAAAGGTGCCTGTCCCCTTTGTGGTGGTGAGGAGCGCGCGGCTTCTTTTGGTAATAGTGTTAGCTGGCGGTATCATTAGTGCAGGTGGCGAAGGTTTGCATTGTGGGGTGTTTTGCCGTGAGCCGTTCTGCCCGTATTGGATTGATTGTCTTGGTGCTTGCGTTCGCTGTGGTTGGCGCGGGCGCTGTCGGTATGGCATTTCTACCTGCTGCGGTGACGGAGCCGGTGGTCAAGCCTGTGACTCAATCTGTCGAACTTCTGACCGGCGACGACAAGCCCGAGACCATTACCGTTGATTTTGATGAGCAGCCGGCTGTGCTGGGTATTAGCAATTATCCGCGTATTCAGCTTGGGGCCATGCGCTATACCACGGATACAAGCCTGATCGATAGGGCGTCCGAGCTACTCAAGGGCAAAACATTTAAGCGTTGGTACGGATATGCGTCCTATCGGGCAAAAGCGAACGACATGGTTGGCGGATGCCACTCTTCCATCGAGCTGGACACTGCAAACGGCGCAAAGTTATGTGATGTCTCGTACGATCCGGGCTACGAGGGCAATGAGGGTCCGGGCATCTACATCATGGACGGCGATGTCGCCTATGTCATGGAGGTCGACCAGACCGAGCTCAACGATTTTATGGGTCAGTGTATCCAAGATGCCTATGGACAGACCTGCTTGCCCGATCCGCAGACTGCACGCGATAGTGGGTCTGCCCGCACGTGGCTGTTCGAGGATGAGATGCCCTGGAACGCCAAATCGGGAAGCACGGGCTCGGCAAGTAAATAGAGACTGCAACCACCACAAAGGTGCCTGTCCCCTTTGTGGTGGTTTTCGGTCTGTCTCGATCTGTAACATCTTGGCCGCTAAAAGTGGGCCTGGTGTTACAGATTTAGATAAACGGGTGCCGCTGGTCATTTCATCTCAATCTGTAACATCTAGAGCCATAAACAGCCGCTAGATGTTACAGATTGAGATAGTAAGGGGACGAGGCCGTAGCGGGTGAGCGCACCTGCTCCCTATCTTTCAATCACTCAGAAAATCTTATATATAGAGACTTAGATTTATGTATAAGATCGTACAAAGCTGGCAACAATACTTCTCGAACAACGTGAAGCCGCCCCGTAGGGCGGCCACCCCAAGAGAGGTGATTCCATGAGAATCGATAAGCTAGCAATGACGTCGCGCGAGGCGCTGCAGACCGCCATGAGCACGGCTGCCGACGCGCAGGCCGGCGCGGTGGAGCCGATTCACCTGCTGTCTGCCCTGCTCGGTGCCGGCGAGCGCAATATCTCCGTGATCATCGAGCGCATCGGTGCCGACCCGGCCCAGCTCGCACGCTCCACGCAGGATGCCATCGACCATGCGCCTAAGGTTTCGGGCGAGGGCCAGCAGATGGGTCTTTCCAATGAGCTCGTCCGCGTCATCGAGAAGGCCGAGAAGAAGGCCACCAAGATGGGCGACAGCTTTGTGGTGACCGAGCATCTGCTGATGGCACTTGCCGAGGACAAGGGTGAGGCCGGCCGCGTTCTGCGCGACGCCGGCGTGACCAAGGAGCGCATCGAGCAAGTCTACGAGGAGCTGCGTGGCGATGACCGCGTGACGTCTGCCGAGGACAAGACTCAGTTTGAGGCGCTGGAGCAGTACGGTCGCAACATCTGCGATCTGGCCCGCGCCGGCAAGCTCGACCCGGTCATCGGCCGTACCGACGAGATCCGCCGTACCATCCAGGTCCTGTCCCGTCGCACCAAGAACAACCCCGTGCTCATCGGCGAGCCGGGCGTTGGTAAAACGGCTATCGTCGAGGGCATCGCCCAGCGTATCGTGGCCGGCGACGTGCCGAGCACGCTGCGCGACCGCGACCTCATCGAGCTCGACATGAGCGCGCTGGTCGCCGGCGCCAAGTACCGCGGCGAGTTCGAGGACCGCTTGAAGGCTGTGCTCAAGGAAGTGCAGAAGTCCGAAGGCAAGGTCATCCTGTTCATCGATGAGCTCCACACCATTGTAGGCGCGGGTGCCACCGAGGGCTCCATGGACGCCGGTAACATCCTCAAGCCTGCGCTCGCCCGTGGCGACCTGCATGCGATCGGCGCGACCACGCTCGACGAGTACCGCAAGTACATCGAGAAGGACGCGGCGCTCGCCCGTCGTTTCCAGACCGTGATGGTCTCCGAGCCCACCGTTGAGGACACCATCTCAATCCTGCGTGGCCTCAAGGAGAAGTACGAGATCTTCCACGGCGTGCATATCACCGATAGCGCGCTCGTGGCAGCTGCCGACCTCTCCGATCGCTACATCGCCGACCGTTTCCTGCCCGACAAGGCCATCGACCTGGTCGATGAGGCGGCAAGCCGCCTGCGCATGGAGCTCGACAGCATGCCGGTCGAGATCGATGCCACCACGCGTCAGCTCACCCAGCTGCAGATCGAGGAGCAGGCGCTCATGAAGGAGACCGACGATGCCTCCAAGGAGCGTCTGGAGGCTCTGCGCCAGGAGATTGCCGAGGTCCAGGAAAAACTCAACGTGCAAAAGGCCGGCTGGCTCAACCAGAAGAACGCCATCGACCACGTGCAGGAGCTCAAGGGCCAGCTTGACGAGGCCAGGAGCGAAGAGGAGCGCGCGACGCGCAACGGCGATTTGGGTCGTGCGTCCGAGCTGCGCTACTCCGTGATTCCGGGCCTGCAGCAGCAGATTCAGGATTCCGAGGCCGCGCTCGAGGCACAAAAGCAGCAGGACGGCGAGGGCCTCAACGAGCAGGTGACCTCCGATGAGATCGCCGAGGTCGTGAGCGCCTGGACCGGCGTGCCCGTGTCCAAGATGATGCAGGGCGAGCTCGACAAGTTGAAGGGCTTGGAGGGTGAGCTGCATAAGCGCGTCATCGGCCAGGACGAGGCCGTCTCCGCCGTCGCCGCAGCTGTGCGCCGCAGCCGTGCGGGCCTCTCCGATCCGGACAAGCCCATCGGCAGCTTCTTCTTCCTGGGCCCCACCGGCGTAGGCAAGACCGAGCTCGCCAAGGCGCTTGCCGAGTGCCTGTTCGACGACGAGCGCGCGCTCGTGCGTATCGACATGTCCGAGTACATGGAGAAGTTCAGCGTCCAGCGTCTGATCGGTGCGCCCCCGGGATACGTGGGCTACGACGAGGGCGGCCAGCTCACCGAGGCCGTGCGCCGTCGTCCGTACTCCGTAATCTTGCTCGACGAGATGGAGAAGGCCCATCCGGATGTCTTCAACGTGCTGTTGCAGGTGCTCGACGACGGCCGCCTGACCGATGGCCAGGGTCGCCAGGTGTCCTTCAAGAACACGATTATCATCATGACGTCCAACGTGGGCTCCAAGGCCATCGCCGATCTGTCCGGTAAGGACGAGGAGGAGATGCGCCATCAGGTCGACGCCGCCATGGCTCAGACCTTCCGCCCCGAGTTCCTCAACCGTATCGACGATATCGTGGTGTTCCATCCGCTCGGCATGGCGCAGATCGAGAAGATTGTCGACATCCAGCTTGCCGACGTCCGCGCGCGTCTGGCCAAGGAGCGCATGACGCTTGCCATCACCCCGGCGGCCAAGCAGATGCTCGCCGTGGGCGGCCTGGACCCCGTGTTTGGCGCCCGTCCGCTCAAGCGTCTGGTTCAGCGCGAGGTCGTGGATGCCATCGCCGCTGCTATTATCGACGGCACGGTGCGCGAGGGCGATCAGGTGACGGTCGATGTCGACAAGGACGGCGGCTTTACCGTCGTGTGCGACAATACGCCGGCGGCCACCTACGAGGTCCCCGACGCCGAGTAGATTTTGGGCCATGCCTTAAAATCTGCCTTTTGAGCCGAACGCCAAGGGCGGCGGATCCGATTGGGTCCGCCGCCCTTTTTCGTGCGACAATCGATGGTGTTGAACGTGAGTACATGGCAAGGAGCTATGAAGATGAAAGACGAGAAGAAGCCGAACGCACCGGCGGCTGAGGCAGCGCCCGTCGCATCCGCCGCACCCAAGCCTGCGCCTAAACCGGCACCCAAGCCGCGCGACCCCTACATCCGTGCCGAGAACGAGGACGACGACGGCTACGATCCCTACAGCGATCGCCGCCCCGAGCGCGAGCCAATGTTCGAAGCCGACCCTTGGCGCTGAGTGCCACCCAAAAGGCCACCAATAAGTTGCGGTGAAATAGGGACTGTTTTGCGGTTTGACCAGCAAAAACAATCCCTATTTCACCGCAACTGCGTAGGGGGATGTGGACGTCGGGCAGCCGTCTTCGGGCCGGCTAGTCCTGGGCTTTGATGCTCGGCAGGAGAATCTGGGTGAGGTAGTCGGTCTCGAGTTTGGTCGCGGCGTCTGCGTTGCCGTCTTTGCCAACCAGGTCGTTCTTAATCTGGCTATAGGTGTAGCGGTTGCCGGTCGTAAGCTCGACAAGCTCAATCGCCGTATCCATGGGATAGGTCGACACAGGGTCCTGCGTGCGTCCATTAACGGTTTGCGGAATCACGTACGGATAGACAGGGCCGCTGGCGTAGACGGTGTAGCCGTTGCCTAGGCTGACCGTGCCCAAAACCGTATCGCCGTCGTCGGGCATAAAGGTCTCGCCGTCGCGCACTGCGACAAGTGTCACGATTGGCGTATTGGTGTCATCGCCCAGATAGATGCACAGCGTGCTGCCGTTTTGCCAGGTCGCGACCTTGCCATACCACTCAACCGGAATATCGAGCTGATACAGGTTCGTCGCCTTGTGTCGAGCGTCGGCATCGCGGGCGGACTGTGCCTCGCTTGCGCTTACGGCGTTGGCGGCGGCATCACGGCGCGTAATTGCCGCCTGCTGGAGTATCTTTGCCGCGGCGGCAGAGCTTGCGCCCCCTTCCTCGGCATACTTGGCGGCGGCATCGATCTGGTCGTCGGTCACCGTGTCGGCCGAAGGCACCTTGAGCTTAAAGGTGGCCTGGGCACTCAAATCCTGCCCATCGCTCTTAATGGTGACCTGCGCCTTGGTGGTCGGGACGGTGTAGATGGTGCCGTCTTCCGCGATGGGGGATCCAGCAATGGAGAGCGTGTAATCGCCGGGCAGCAGCTTAATGCCGCGACCGTGCTCGTCAACGTAGAGCGTTTCGCTCACAGAAGAGCCGTCGGAGTCCTGGCCACTCACCTGCACGGGGACCTTTGAGCCGGTGGAGCAGTCGAGCCCCGCGGCATGTACGCCAATTTGCACCGACATCATGGTATGGGCGTTTGCGGCAACCACGGCGGCCTGCTCTTGCTGGTATCCGTTCCAAGCCGCATAGCCCGCGCTGCCGGCGACGAGCGCGATGGCAACAACGCCTGCCACCATCAGGTTGCGTCGCTTGGGCGACATCTTGCGATGGCGAACCTCGGCCTCGCGTGCCGAGGGAACGGACGGCAGGGGAATATCGCCCATGGCGATGGTCTCGTCCACGGCAGGCGCAGAGCCTAAGCCAGGGAGCTCGCGGGTCAGCGAATCTTCGGCGGGCAAGCTGTCGAGCAAGATGGTTTCCTCGCTCGTGTCGGATTCGGGCTGGTCATCGCCCTTGCTATCGTCCTCTTCGGCTTCGGCTTCGTCAGGAACGTCTTTGGCGTCGCTGTCTTCCTCCTCGGTGCCTTCGTGTGCCTCGTCCTGCGCGTCGACGGCCGAATCGCTAAACGAGAGCTCATCTAGCGCGATCTGGTCTAGGCTCTCCAGGGCCTCGGCACACGCTTCTGCATCTTGGGCCGCATCCTCTTGGCCCATCGTCTCATCTTTCATATATCCCCCAAGCTCAATATCGGGACAACACTGTACCCAAAAATGGAGCCATATAAAGCGCATGCGAAATATAAGATCCGATTTAACCCGAGTGCATCGTTTAGCCGCATCCTCGCGGCAGCAAAAAGCCCCCGGAACGCGGACGAATCACATTCCGGGGGCTCTGCAATGCGTTGAGTTGCGCGGAGCCGGCTACGCGGCTTCGTACTCAAGCGATGTTTGCGCCAGGCGCGTTACTCGGCGTGCGCGTAATCAACCTTGGCGCGGCGAGCGGTAGCCTTCTCCCAATCGCTGGTGCCCTCAAAGACGTCCTGCTTGTAGGGATTGCGGCCGAGCTTCTTGGCACGGTAGACGATGTAGATGATCGCGGCGACGTTGGCGACCAGCGCGGCGATCGAGACCGCGGTAGCGGCGCCGGGGTCGAGCGTGGAGTGGGTCACAAAGATGGACTCCTCCTGGAAGTACGGGAATACCTGGGCAAACATGCACCAAATAGCCAGCGTAAAGGCACGGTTCTGGATCCAGCCGCCCTTGTTCCAGATAAAGGCGGCGACGGTGGGCGCCAGCAGCAGTGCAAAGCCGCAGAACCAGGAGTGGGTGGGCAAGCAGTTGTAGGTGTAGCAGAAGTTCCAGATATCGTAGGCGATGATGTAGACCCAGGTCATGTCGGGCCACAGCATGTCGGTCTTGTCCTCAGAGGCGTAGACACTCCACCAACCGGTCATGCAGAAGATGTTGATGATACCGGCGATGCCGTTGAACACGTTGTTCCAGCCGGCGAGCTGCGTGGCGCCCTCGGAGGTGACCCAGGTGGACTCGCCCAGGACAAAGAAGTGATAGGCGCTCTCAAAGTCGGACACGACGGCGATCATGATGTTGATGGCGACGATCACAAACGGCCACGCGCGGAACCAATGCGCCTTGCCGATCTTGCCCCACTGGTACTTAATGGCAATGAAGCCCCAGCAACCGGCCAGCGCCGCGTATACCTTGGCGTAGTGGAACCAGCTGTTCTGGTACACATGGGTAGGGTTGGTGAGCGCCCACTCGGCACCCTGCGAGACGCCGATGGCGATGGCGACGCAGTAGATGGTCATGGCCAGCGGAGCCACGCCAAAGATGATTGCTGCGCCCAGCTTGGTGCGGCGGCCGACCTCGTTGAGCACGATCAGGCCAATAAAGACCATGGCCCAGCCGGCCCAGTGGATAAGGGTATCGCTACCCCAAACATCGAACAGCATGCTGCTCTCCTTTCACACGCCCGCGGCCCCTCTTCTGATCGCGGGCAGTTTGGCTAAATGTCGTCAGTTCTGGGGCTTGCGCTCCGGATACTTGGCGGTGTAGCCCTCGATGTGGAGTGTCGAGGCGATGATTTCCTTGACCGTCTCGTCGGGCACATCGGGGTGCGTGCGGATATACATCAACAACCCCATGATGAGGGTGTAGAACGTCTCGTAGACATGGTCGATGCGTAGCTCATGATGGGCGACAAAATCCACCACGGTGGTGTCGCAGATATATTGCGCCACACGCTGGACCACGTTGTGCAAAAAGCCGCCGTAGAGCGCGCCGCTGCTTGAGGTGAGCGTACTCGGCAGCTCGTGGCCGCTGGCGACCAGGCGCTTAAAGAGCGGGGCGACGGTGTCGAGCGCGCCCTCGATATCACCGACGGTGCGGTCGGCGTTCCACTGCTCGAGTTCGGAGATAAAGCCGTCGATCGCCTCGTCCATAACAGAGGTGACGGCGGCGTCCATGTCGGCGAAGTAATGGTAGAACAATGAACGCGTGCAGCCGGCTCGCTTGGTCACGGCCGATACCGATAGGTGGGACACGCCCAGCTCGGAGCTTACGGTGCGCACGGCATCGAGGATCTCGCGACGGCGTTCGTCGCCCGTCAGGCGCTTTGCCGCGCTATCGGATGCGGGGACGGCATCGACTACAGAGGTATCTGCTGTGTTGTTGCCCATGTTTTTGCCGCCTTTCATCCTCTTTTGCCTGACCGTTCGCCTAACAGTCTTGAATATTGTTGACGGTTCGTCAATACTATTTTTGACACAATGTCAACAATGGCGGGTGAACGGCATGGGGCATGCCCGGCCTGCAAAAAAAGAGGGGCGCTGCGGCCTCGTCGGGCTGTGGCAAGAGAAGGGACAACCATGATTCTCAACGGACCGGGGATTAGCTACACCGAGCCCGACATCGGTTCGGAGTTCGTGCCGCCGCTGCCGGAGCATCCGCGCGAGGCCATCGTCAAGCTGTGCGAGCACTGCACCAACCGTCTGCTGCATCGCGACGAGCTGTTGGGCTACGAGTACTGGTCGTTTGCCGAGGCCGCGACCGACGAGCAGGCCGAAGTGCTCTGCAAGATGAAGATGCGCCGTCCCTATACGCTGCCCGAGATGGCCAAGCTCACCGGCATGCCCGAGACCCAGATCGAGAAGATGCTCGACGACATGAGCTACACGGGTCTGCTCGAGTACAACTGGGAAAACCCCGAGCGCGCCAAGCAATGGGTGTTGCCCATGCTGGTGCCGGGTTCTGCCGAGTTCCTCAACATGCGCGTGAGCCAGCTCGAGGAGCACCCGGTCTATGCCAAGTTCTTTGAGCAGGCGTCCAAGGGACCGCTGTCCAAGGCCACGCCGATGGTGCCGCCCGGAGGCGCCGGCATCGGCATGCACGTCATTCCGGTCGAGAAGGCCATCGACGCCGCGAGCGCCTCGGTGCCGATCGAGCATATCGAGCATTGGCTCGACAAATACGAAGGTAAGTATGCCGCTAGCACCTGCAGCTGCCGCGCGAGCCGTCGCGTGATGGGTGAGGGCTGCGCCGACGATCCCGCCGACTGGTGCATTGCCGTGGGCGATATGGCCGACTATGTGGTTGAGACCGACCGCGGCCATTACGTGACGCGCGACGAGGTCTACGACATCCTGCGCCAGGCCGAGGACAACGGCTTTGTGCACCAGATCACCAATATCGACGGCGAGAACAAGATCTTCGCTATCTGCAACTGCAACGTCAACGTGTGTTATGCCCTGCGCACCTCTCAGCTGTTCAACACGCCCAACCTGTCGCGCTCGGCCTATGTCGCCAAGGTCGAGAAGGACAAGTGCGTTGCCTGCGGTCGCTGCGTTGAGGTGTGCCCGGCCGGCGCCGCCAAGCTCGGCCAGAAGCTCTGCAGCAAAAAGGCCGGCGGACAGGTGCCCGAGTATCCGCGCCAGGAGCTGCCCGACGCCACCAAATGGGATCACACCAAGTGGTCGCCCAACTACCGCAACGACAACCGTATCGAGACGCATGAGTCCGGCACCGCTCCCTGCAAGACGGCCTGCCCCGCGCACGTTGCCGTTCAGGGCTATTTGAAGCTCGCGGCTCAGGGTCGCTATGACGAGGCGCTGGCGCTCATCAAGCGCGAGAACCCGCTGCCCGCTATCTGCGGCCGCGTGTGCAACCGCCGCTGTGAGGATGCTTGCACCCGCGGCCGTGTGGACGCCGCCGTGGCTATCGACGAGGTCAAGAAGTTTATCGCCCAGCGCGATCTGGATGCCGCGACCCGCTATGTCCCGCCTGTGGTGACCCCGACGCGTGCCGGCGGCTTCGACCAGAAGATCGCCATCATCGGTGCCGGTCCGGCCGGCCTGTCCTGCGCTTTTTATCTGGCCGAGAAGGGCTACAAGCCCGTCGTGTTCGAGAAGAACGAGCGCCCGGGCGGCATGCTCACCTACGGCATTCCCAGCTTTAAGCTGCAGAAGGATGTTATCGAGGCCGAGGTCGAGATCATTCGCCTGATGGGTGCCGAGTTCCGCTATGGCGTTGAGGTCGGTCGCGATGTGACGCTCGACGAGCTGCGCGCGCAGGGCTTTAAGGCCTTCTACGTTGCCATTGGCTGCCAGGGCGGCCGCCTTGCTGGTATTCCGGGTGAGGATGCCGAGGACGTGACCGTGGCCGTCGACTTTTTGCGCGAGGTCAACAGTGGCATGATCGACGCGCTGCCCGGCCGCACCATTGTGGTGGGCGGCGGCAACGTGGCTATCGATGTCGCGCGCAACGCCTGCCGTCTGGGTTCCGAGCACGTTGAGATGTTCTGCCTGGAGAGCGAGGCCCAGATGCCCGCCAGCGAGGAAGAACGTCGCGAGGCCGTTGAGGACGGCGCTCACATCAGCTGCGGCTGGGGCCCCAAGGAGATTCACCTGGACGAGGCCGGTCGTGTGTGCGGTATCACCTTCAAGCGCTGCACGCGTGTCTTTGACGACGAGGGCCGTTTTGCGCCCGAGTACGACGAGAACGATCTGCGCCGTGTCGATGCCGACCGTGTCGTCATGTCGATTGGCCAGTCCATTGTGTGGGGCGACCTGCTGGCTGGCTCCAAGGTGGAGCTCGGCCGCGGCCAGGGTGCCCTTGCCGATCCCCAGACCTACCAGACCGCCGAGCCAGACATCTTTGTGGGCGGCGACGTCTACACCGGCCCCAGCTTTGCCATCGACGCCATTGCCGCCGGTCACGAGGCCGCCGTGTCCATCCATCGCTTTGTGCAGCCAGGCTCCACGCTCACCATCGGCCGCAACCAGCGCCACTACACCGCGCTCGACCGCGACGATGTCGTGATCGAGAGTTACGACAACGCGAGCCGCGAGGTTGCCCACGTGGACCGCGAGCGCGAGAAGGCTGCGCCGTTTAGCGAGTATGTTGAGACCTTTACCGAGGAGCAGGTGCGCGCCGAGACCGCCCGCTGCCTGGGCTGCGGCGCCTCGATCGTCGACCCCAACAAGTGCATCGGCTGCGGCCTGTGCACCACAAAGTGCGCGTTTGACGCCATCCATCTGGATCGCGACCGCCCCGAGTGCTCCACGATGGTCAAATACGAGCAAAAGCTCCCAAGCCTCGGCAAGTACGCTCTAAAGCGTGCCATCAAGATTAAATTTGGTCGTAAATAGGTAGCCATGGCGGGTAAGGGGACGGCGCAGACTAGATCTCGTCGTCCCCTTGCTTTGAGTTTGCATCGAATCAACCTCTGCAGAAAGGGTTTCGCCTTGCATGAATTGGGAATCGTCTATCACATCATTCGCGATGTCGAGAACGTGGCGCGCGCCAATGGCGTGCGTCGCGTTTCGAGCGTCACGCTGCTGCTGGGCGAGGTCTCGGGCGTCGTTCCCGACTTGCTACTCGACGCTTGGCGCTGGGCGGCAGATAAAAAGCCCATCACCGAGGGTGCGGAGCTTATCGTGGAGCCCGTTGAGGCCGTGACACATTGCGAGGCGTGTGGCTGCGACTACGCGACGGTCGAGCACGGCAAGGCCTGTCCCCATTGCGGTAGCGGCGAGACCTATTTGCTGCAGGGCCAAGAGGTAATGATCAAACAGATCGAGACCCCCGAAGAGGATCCGGCAGGCGCTGCCCCCGACGGCCCTTCCGACGCGCCCGATGCCGTCGACGCCGCCAACCCACTCCACATCGTCTAGGATCCCCTATAAGTTGCGGTGAAATAGTTCCTAAATCCAGCCTTCTGACTCTTAAACAAGAACTATTTCACCGCAACTTTTTTGAGTGGTTTCATAGACCATAAGTCACGAAAATAGTCAAGCCATGTCTGTTTAAACAAAATAGTGACAGTACGAGCACATTCGCACTTGCTTAATATCGATATTAATGAACAGCTTGCTTGTATCTATAAAATACATAGCTTGATGAGCGACGCCTTGTCGTGTAATGAGTCAAAAAGCAGTAACGTAATCAACTTGTAACAAACCTAGACGTTTAAACAAATAATCCAACCTTTTGCGGATTTAGCTATAATTCCACAATCCAAACAGGTATACTCCTTTCATGTCGTGTAGGAAATACGTAGACAAAAAGGAGGTTATGTGATGGTAAGTATTGTTCTTGCTAGCCACGGGGACTTGGCAGCTGGAATCAAGCAGACGGGCTCGATGGTCTTTGGCGATCAGCCGTCTGTTGCCGTGGTCTCGCTCGAGCCGAGCATGGGCCCCGACGACTTCCGTGCCAAGGTCGAGGAGGCAATCGCTTCCTTCGAGGACCAGGAGCAGGTGCTCTTCCTCGTTGATCTGTGGGGCGGCACGCCGTTCAACCAGATCAGCGGGCTCATCGAGGGCCACGATTCCTGGGCTATCGTCACCGGTGTCAACCTGCCTATGCTCATCGAGGCATATTCGCAGCGCTTTGACGCAAAGAACACTGCACATGCGATCGCAAAACATCTCGTGACTGAGGCTAAGGCTGGCGTGCGCGTCAAGCCCGAGTCTCTGGAGCCCGAGGAGAAGAAGCCGGCTACGGCCGCCGCTGCTCCTGCAGGCGCCATCCCTCCGGGAACGGTCATCGGCGACGGGCACATCAAGATCGCCCACGTCCGTATCGACACCCGTCTGCTGCATGGTCAGGTGGCCACCACGTGGACCAAGCAGATTAACCCCAACCGCATCATCGTGGTCTCCGACGGCGTTGCTCACGACGAGCTCCGCAAGACCATGATCGAGCAGGCTGCCCCTCCGGGAGTCCACGCCAACGTCGTGCCTATCAAGAAGATGGCCGAGGTCGTCAAGGACACGCGCTTTGGCGACACCAAGGCGATGCTGCTGTTCGAGAACCCGCAGGATCTGCTCAGGGCCATCGAGGCCGGCGTCGACATCAAGGAAGCCAACATCGGTTCCATGGCCCACTCCAAGGGCAAGGTCGTCGTCACTAACGCCGTCGCCATGGGCGATGACGATGTCAAGACCATCGAGGCTCTCAAGGCCAAGGGCGTCAAGTTCGAGGTCCGCAAGGTTCCTTCGGATTCCTCCGAGGATCTCGACGCCATGTTGAAGAAAGCTAAGGCCGAACTGGCCGCTCAAGCATAGTAAAGGAGGGTCCGATACATGTCTGCAATCACTATTCTGCTTGTTGCGATTGTCGCGTTGCTTGCCGGTATGGAAGGCGTTCTGGATGAGTTCCAGTTCCATCAGCCGCTCGTGGCATGCACGCTTATCGGTCTCGTAACCGGTCACCTTCAGGAGGGCATCCTCCTGGGCGGTTCGCTCCAGATGATGGCCCTTGGCTGGGCTAACGTCGGCGCCGCCGTCGCGCCTGACGCCGCTCTGGCCTCGGTCGCTTCTTCGATCATCATGGTGCTCGCCCTCAACGGTGGCGCCACCGATTCGGCCAAGGCCGTTACCGCCGCCATCGCCGTCGCCGTCCCGCTGTCGGTCGCTGGTCTGTTCCTGACCATGATCTGCCGTACCCTGGCTACCGCTATGGTTCACGCCATGGACGCCTGCGCCGAGAAGGGCGACTTCGCCGGCATCGAGCGTTGGCAGTACGCCGGCATCCTCATGCAGGGTGTTCGTATCGCCATCCCGGCAGTACTTCTGTGCATCATCCCGGCCGAGGCCGTTACCAACGCGCTTAACGCTATGCCCGATTGGCTGTCCGGCGGCATGGCTGTCGGCGGCGGCATGGTCGCTTCCGTCGGTTACGCCATGGTCATCAACATGATGGCCACCAAGGAGACCTGGCCGTTCTTCATCCTCGGCTTTGTCCTTGCTGCCATCCCTCAGCTCACGCTGATCGCCCTTGGCCTCATCGGCATCTCCCTTGCCCTCATCTACCTTGGCCTTAAGGATCTGGCCAAGCAGGGTGGCGGCATGGGCGGTGGCTCCGGTGACCCGCTCGGCGACATTCTGAACGATTACGAGTAGGAGGGGAGTGATACATATGGCAGAGAACAAGATTCAGCTCACCAAGGCTGACCGTAAGAAGGTTTGCTTCCGTCATCAGTTCCTTCAGGGCTCGTGGAACTACGAGCGTATGCAGAACGGCGGCTGGTGCTTCGCAATGATCCCTGCGATCAAGAAGCTCTACACCAGCAAGGATGACCAGATTGCCGCGCTTAAGCGCCACCTGGAGTTCTATAACACCCACCCCTATGTTTCCGCCCCCGTCATTGGCGTTACCCTCGCCCTCGAGGAGGAGCGCGCCAACGGTGCTCCGATCGATGACGTCGCCATCCAGGGCGTCAAGGTCGGTATGATGGGCCCGCTCGCCGGCGTCGGTGACCCCGTCTTCTGGTTCACCCTTCGCCCGATTCTGGGCGCTCTGGGCGCTTCCCTGGCCATGTCCGGCAGGATCGTCGGTCCGTTGCTGGGCTTCTTCGCGTGGAACATCATCCGTTACGCTTTCCTGTGGTACACACAGGAGTTTGGCTACAAGGTCGGCTCCTCTATCGCCAAGGACCTCTCCGGCGGTCTGATGGGCAAGGTCACCGAGGGCGCTTCCATCCTGGGTATGTTCATCATCGGCGCCCTGGTCGAGCGCTGGGTGTCCATTTCCTTCACCCCGATCGTCTCCACGGTCAAGCAGTCTGCTGGCGCCTTTATCGACTGGGCTAGCCTGCCTTCCGGTTCCGAGGGTATCAAGGAAGCGCTGACGATGTACAACTCCGTCGGTGCTACCGCCCTTGATCAGATGAAGGTCACCACGCTCCAGGGTAACCTCGATCAGCTCATCCCCGGCCTTGCCGCCGTGTGCCTGACCCTGCTGGTCTGCAAGCTCCTCAAGAAGAAGGTTAGCCCGATCGTCATCATTCTGGCTCTCTTCGCCGTCGGCATCATCGGTCGCTTCTGCGGCTTCATGTAAGCACGCTTCGGCTTAAGACCGAGAGTTGCTAGGTAAGGGCTTTTGAGCCATTGAAACGGACCGCACCCGGTGGGTACACTGGATGCGGTCCGATTGTTTTAATTGGAGGGCGAGGCGCGTATGGCGCAATCTCAGAACAGCACGGTCGATCTGGCAACGCCGGCAACCTGCCTGATGGGGCTTACCAGCCACGGTAACGTGATGGTGGGCAATAAGGCGTTCGAGTACTATAACGAGCGCAATCCCGAGGATTATATTCAAATCCCGTGGGACGAGGTCGACTATATTGCCGCCGAGGTTTTGCGCGGCACCAAGAAGATTACGCGTTTTGCCATCTTCACCAAGGACAACGGTCACTTTACGTTTTCGACGCGCGACGACAAAGAGACGCTTCGCGCGGTCCGCAAGTACGTCGACGAGGATAAGCTCGTGCGTTCGCCCGACTTTATCGATGTGACCGCCAAGGGCGCCAAGAGCATCCCCTCCGTCATCAAAGGCCTCTTCCACAAAGGCAACTAGCTCCTCATAAGTTGCGGTGAAATAGTTTCTAAATACGGCTTTAGATGCTTCAGACAGGAACTATTCCACCGCAACTTCGAAGTCTAGTCATGCGACGTATGGCGATGCAGTAAATCTGCTACACTAGTACAACATGCCTCCGTAGCTCAGGGGATAGAGCACCGCTCTCCTAAAGCGGGTGTCGACGGTTCGAATCCGCCCGGGGGCACCAGGAAAATCGCAGGTCAGGAGTTATTTTTGCTTCTGACCTGTTCTGGTTTTGGGACTAAGAACCGCTTTCGTTTGTAAATCTGGTAAGTAAATATTATGACTTCCCGAGTTTTCCACTGAAAACAGGAAATCACCATTTTGGGGATAAAAGTTTTCAACAGCTGTTAGTCGGTTCCATTTTGGTGATGTGCTTCCCTCTTTTGGGTAAATAATTTCACCATTTTGATGATTCGGTAGCTTTGAATTATTTGATAAAAAGCCTGCTCAGAAGCTTGTGTAATACCCAGTTTGGTGAAACCAATTAATAGAGAAATAGTTTATAAAGAAATAGGGACGGCGATGCCGTCCCCTTCGCTCGCAGAGCTCGCTGCGCGGTCACGTGCCGTGACCTTGCCGCCGGCTACGCCGTCGATTGATACGCTCACTGCGTTCGCTGATGATGGACTAATCCTTTTTATCAGTGACACCAGTCATAAGTGCAGCAATTGATATGTTGAATCCATTGGCAATTTTAGAGAGGTTAGAAAGACTGACATTTCTTCGCCCGACCTCTATCGAGGCGTAGTAAGACCTGTCCATGTCAATGCGGTTCGCAAATTGCTCTTGTGAGTAACCAGACTCTGATCTGAGTTCTTTGCAGCGTAGACCAAAGGATTGTTGTAGCGGCGAGATATCCATGACAAAAAAGGTCATGGATTGTTGTATTTATGCCAACGGACTATATACAACAATCCCAGTTAAGGCGCATAATTATCTCTATTGGAAAGCACTCTGATGCCCAGTCGGATAGGGCACGGAAAAGGAATGGAACAGCACAATGACTCAGGGAAAGCATTTCGCTGCCGGTGGCGATCACTTCGCCGCACTGCCAAACAAAAAGATTCACACTTCGAAGGGGATCGCGCGTCTGACCGTCACCGCGGCGACCATGGTCGCCATGACCGGATCGAGCCTCATCTCACCGTTCGCGGCATTCGCCCAGACCGGTGACGGGGGCACGCAGCACCCCGCCGTGATGTCGCCGATCGCCGCCCACGCCGGCGCGGCATCCGGTACCGGCGCAAAATCCGCTGCACAGACCATCGCGGACCTGCAGAAGGCAGTCGACGAGGCGAAGGCGAAGGAGGACGCCGCCAAGGCATCCAACGATGAGGCTGCCGGT
>URFU01000008.1 GCA_900547125.1 uncultured Collinsella sp. | reverse complement strand
CGCGACGGATGACCTCGGCGATCTCGTCCTCCTTGGCGCCGTCGAAGACGGGCGTCGAGACGAAGAACGGACCGGGGACATACTTGTCGGAGTCGGCATCCTCGGTATCCCAACCGCAGGCAGCAGCCCAGCCAAGGTGGCACTCGAGCAGCTGACCGACGTTCATACGCGAAGGAACGCCCAGCGGGTTGAGGATAACGTCGATCGGGGTACCGTCAGCCATGTAGGGCATGTCCTCGACCGGCAGAACGTTACAGATAACGCCCTTGTTGCCGTGGCGGCCGGCGATCTTATCGCCCTGCTGGATCTTACGACGCTGGGCGACGTAGACGCGCACCTGCTCGTTGACGCCGGGGGCCAGGTCGTCGCCGTTCTCGCGGCTAAAGCGGACGACGTCGATGACGCGGCCATAAGCGCCGTGAGGCATCTTAAGGGAGGTGTCGCGAACATCGTGAGCCTTGGCACCGAAGATGGCGCGCAGCAGGCGCTCCTCGGCGGTCAGAGCGCTCTCGCCCTTAGGCGTGACCTTGCCGACCAGGATGTCGCCAGGGCCGACCTCGGCGCCGATGCGGATGATGCCGTCCTCGTCGAGGTTGGCAAGCATGTCCTCGGAGAGGTTCGGGATCTCGCGAGTGATCTCCTCGGGGCCGAGCTTGGTGTCGCGGGCGTCGATCTCGTGACGGGTGATATTGATGGTCGTCAGCAGGTCCTCGGCCACCAGGCGCTCGGACACGACGATACCGTCCTCGTAGTTGAAGCCTTCCCACGGCATGTATGCCACGGTGAGGTTCTGGCCCAGTGCGAGCTCGCCATGATCGGTCGAAGGACCGTCGGCCAGAGGCTCGCCCTGCTCAACGGTGTCACCGACGCGCACGAGCGGACGGTGGTTGATGCAGGTGGACTGGTTGGAGCGCTGGTACTTGGCCAGGTGATACTCGTCCATGCCGCCGGCATGCTTGACGATGATCTTGGAGGCGTCGGCATAGATGACTTCGCCGGCGTTCTTGGCCAGGGTAACCTCGCCAGAGTCCAGGGCGGCGCGACGCTCCATGCCGGTACCGACATAGGGAGCGGCGGGGTGAACCAGTGGCACGGCCTGACGCTGCATGTTGGCGCCCATGAGCGTACGCTTGGCGTCGTCGTGCTCGAGGAACGGAATCAGCGTGGCTGCGACGGAGAGCATCTGACGCGGCGAGACGTCCATGTAGTCGACGTCCTCGACAGGCACGTCGGCGGGAGCGCCGAAGGAGCCGTCGAAGTCGCGGGTACGGGCGATCACGGTATGCGGACGGACGATCTTGCCCTCGGCATCGGTCGTGATGAACTCGTTGGTCTTGGGATCGAGCGGCGTGTTGGCCGGCGCGATGACGTGCTTCTCTTCCTCGTCAGCGGTCATCCAGTCGATCTGATCGGTGGCAACGCCGTTCTCGACACGACGGAACGGGGCCTCGATGAAGCCATACTCGTTGACGCGGGCGTAGAGGGCGAGCGAGCCGATCAGGCCGATGGTGGGGCCTTCGGGGGTCTCGATCGGGCACATGCGGCTGTAGTGCGAGTTGTGAACGTCGCGGACGGCCGTCGGCACGTTGGTGCGGCGGCTGGAGCCCGACTTGTGGCCGGCAAGGCCGCCAGGGCCGAGTGCGGACAGACGGCGCTTGTGAGTCAGACCGGTCAGGGGGTTCGCCTGGTCCATGAACTGCGAGAGCTGCGAGGAACCGAAGAACTCCTTGATAGAGGCCACGATCGGACGGATGTTGATGAGCGACTGCGGGGTGATCTCGTCGATGTCCTGGGAGCTCATGCGCTCACGGACGACGCGCTCCATACGGCTCATGCCGATACGGAACTGGTTGGCGACGAGCTCGCCGACAGTGCGAATGCGGCGGTTGCCGAAGTGGTCGATGTCGTCGACCTTGAAGCCCTGCTCGCCGGCAGCGAGGGACAGCAGGTAGCGCAGCGTAGCGACGATATCCTCGTCGGTGAGCACCGTGACCTCTTCCTCGGTGGTGAGGTTGAGCTTCTTGTTGACCTTGTAACGACCGACGCGGGCCAGATCGTAGCGCTGCGGGTTGAAGAGCAGGCCCTCGAGCAGGCTGCGGGAAGCATCCACGGTGGGAGGCTCGCCCGGACGCAGACGACGGTAAATCTCGATGAGGGCGTCCTCGCGAGTGAAGGCGGTATCGCGCTCGAGGGTGCGCTTGATCACATCGGAGTTGCCGAGCAGCTCGATGATATCGTCGTTGGTGACGGCGATGCCAAGGGCGCGCAGGAACATCGTGGCGCTCTGCTTGCGCTTACGGTCGATGGAGACCATGAGCTGGTCGCGCTTGTCGACCTCAAACTCGAGCCAGGCACCGCGGGACGGGATGATCTGAGCCTTGTAGATCTGCTTGCCCGAATCCATCTCGGAGCTGTAGTACACGCCCGGGGAGCGGACGAGCTGCGAGACGACGATACGCTCGGTACCGTTGATGATGAAGGTGCCCTGATCGGTCATCATGGGGAAGTCGCCCATAAAGACGAGCTGCTCCTTGATCTCGCCGGTCTCCTTGTTGGTGAGACGGACGTCAGTCAGAAGCGGGGCCTGATAGGTCATGTCCTTCTCGCGGCACTCCTCGACGGTGTGCGCGGGGTCGCCAAACTGATGCTCGCCGAAGGTAACCTCGAGAACATGGTTCTGGCTCTGGATGGGGCTGGATTCCTTGAACGCCTCACGAAGGCCCTCGTCCTTAAAACGCTCAAAGGATTCCCTCTGAACAGAGATAAGGTTGGGGAGCTCCATGGCCTCCGGGATTTTCCCGAAGCTGACGCGCTTGCGCTCAGTGGCAGTGTATGCTTAGGTCACCAGGTTTTTCCTCCTTCACGGAAATGCTCGGTGGATTGGCGAGGCATAGCTTCGCCAGTTATCGCAACCTAATAGTTTATCAGGTACCGACCGTTGAGCAAGAAAAGCCTTGACGTGATTGAGTTTTTGGAGTAGCAAAGTTTTTCGACAGAAAACATGCAGGTAGATTGATGTGCATCGAACACCTGTTCATATATTTTCTGTGAACAGAGGGCTAGCAATCGCAGCTCTTATAAAAAACGGGCGCGAACCGAAGTCCGCACCCGTAAATGTCGATGCCCGAAGGCTTACTTACGCATCAAACCGCCGCGCTCGTCGATGGCATCCCAGAAGGCGCCGGCAAAGCGAGGATCGCTTGCAGCCATAAGGGCGTTGGTGGCCATCCAGCCAGACGGGGTACCGGTATCGTAGCCCGACAGCGGGTCGATGACGACGGCGTACATGGCCTCGCGGTCGAGCGAGCGGGCCATGGCGTCGGTCAGCTGGATCTCGCCGCCCTTACCGGCCTGCTGATCGGCCAGCAGGTCCATGACCAACGGGCTCAGCAGGTAGCGACCGACGATGTACAGGTTGGACGGAGCCGCCTCGGGGGCAGGCTTCTCGACCAGACCGCCGATGCGCCAAACGGCACCGGGCTCGTCGTCGGCGGCATTCTCGAAGCCCTCGAGAGCGCCCACGCGATCGCCGGCGATAACGCCATAGCGGCTGACTTCCTCGGGAGCGCACGCGGCAACGGCGATAACAGAAGCGCCACCGTGCTCCTTGGAGACGGCAAGCATCTTGTCGCAGATGTCGCGGTTGGGCACAACGTAGTCGCCCAGAAGAACCAGGAAGTTCTCCCCCGCCACAGCGTCAGCGGCAGAGCGAATGGCGTGACCGAGGCCCTTGGGCTCGTACTGATAGCGGAAGTCGACCGGCATACCGCCCGCATGGGCGACGGCGTCGGCATAAGCATCCTTGCCGCGCTCGCGCAGCAGGTTCTCGAGCGAACGATCGGGCTGGAAGTAGCTCAGCAACTCGGGCTTGCCGGGAGAGGTGACGATAATGGCGTCGTCGACCTCCTCGGGGTCGAGCGCCTCCTCGACGACGTACTGGATGACCGGCTTGTCGAGCACCGGCAGCATCTCTTTAGGCGTGCACTTGGTGCCAGGCAGAAAACGCGTGCCAAGACCGGCGGCGGGGATGATTGCCTTCATAGTATTCAGGGATCCTTTCGCAGGCGCAGGATGCGCCCTGTGCGTGCGGCACGGCGGCCGCAGACCAAATTGCGATACCGGTTTATCTTACCGCCGTTAATTAACGTTAATGTAGGCAAGCGCCATTCTTCAGCAGGTCAACGCAAATTATTGCTCGAATGGTGCAATTTTATCGCCCAACGGTAGCGACCCCAAAGCACCGCAAACGGCAGCAATTTGTATGCCAAGCCAACAAAATAGAGGGATCAAAACGAAAAAGACGGGGCTCGCAATGCGAACCCCGTCTGCAAAGAAATCTGGCGAGAAAGCCTGATTACTTGAGGGTGA
Source organism: uncultured Collinsella sp. (assembly GCA_900547125.1). Classification (GTDB taxonomy): domain Bacteria; phylum Actinomycetota; class Coriobacteriia; order Coriobacteriales; family Coriobacteriaceae; genus Collinsella. Next base: position 26,593 of record URFU01000008.1, on the reverse strand, counting down.
CAGCAGCGCCAGCAGCCTCGAGCTTCTCCTTGGCAGCCTCGGCGTCCTCCTTCTTGGCACCCTCGAGAACAGCCTTGGGAGCGCCCTCGACGACCTCCTTGGCCTCCTTCAGGCCAAGGTTGGTGAGCTCACGGACGGCCTTGATGACCTGGATCTTGTTGTCGCCGAAGCCCTCGAGCACGACGTCAAACTCGGTCTTCTCCTCGGCCTCAGCAGCGCCAGCAGCGGGAGCGGCGACAACAGCGGCAGGAGCAGCGGCGGAAACGCCGAAGGTGTCCTCGATAGCCTTAACGAGCTCGGAAGCCTCGAGAAGGGTCATTTCCTTAAGAGCATCGATGATCTCATCGGTGGTAAGCTTAGCCATTTCTAAGTCCTTTCGGTTTCCGTGTCTGTGCACGGAGATCAGTTAAAACACGGCGCGAATGCGCCAGGGGTGCGGCGTTGCCGCCGCGGGTGAAAACAGCGGCTAGGCTGCCTTCTGCTCGGAGACCTGCTGGATCGAACGAGCGAGACCAGAGGAAACGCCGTTGACGCAGACAGCGATGTCGCGAGCGAAACCGGAGATGAGACCGGCGATCTGGCCGAGAAGCTGGTCCTTGGTGGGCAGCTCGGCGATAGCCTTAACATCATCAGCGGAAACGGCCTTGCCGTCGGAGATACCGCCCTTGATCTCAAGGACGCCCTTAGACTTAGCGGAGAAGTCCTTAAGGGTCTTAGCGGCCTCGACCGGCTCGGTCTCGTAGAACACATAAGCGACGGGGCCGGCGAGGATCTCGTCGAGCTCAGGCTGCTCCTGGTTCTTGAGAGCGATCTTGACCAGGTTGTTCTTGTAGACCTTCATCTCGGCGCCGCACTCGCGAAGCTGATGACGCAGCTCCTGAGCCTGCTTAACCGTCAGACCGTTGTAGTTGACGACGAACAGACCGGCGTTCTCGGCGATACGGGACTCGATCTCTGCAACCTTGTCGATTTTGTACTGCTGGGGCATGAATTACACCTCCTCGAATTCTTTCCGGGCACGGTCCGCCACAAGGACGTGACGGGGGCATGTCCAAAAAGAAAGCCCCCGCGCTGCATGAGCGACGGGGGCGAGAAGACATATCTACTCGACCACCTCGGCTGGCGGGATATCCCATTAAGCTCGCGGGCAATGCCCGTTTGCACCGGCTGTCTCTGGCAGCGGATTCGTGCGTGAACCGAAAGTATTATGGCGGGGACCCCAGCGTCGGTCAACGGAAAACCGGGCTGCACACAATTCCACCATCCGGCACGCTCCGCCGAAGGCCAGGCGCAAGGTTTTCGCTCGGTCAAGTCCTGGGCTCGCACGAAGGCCACATTAAGTGGCCTTCGGCTCGTGCGGAATCTACGAAAACCTTGCGCCTGGCCTTCGGCGGCGCGGCCTGCGTCAACTATGGGGCAGCCCGGTTTTCCGTTGGCCGGCGCGCCCCACTCATAATGCTTGGGTCGGTGGGCTGATGTGTTGCGTCCCTGATGGCTACAGGGTTGAAATGAAGGTGGACAGGCGATTTAGGCCTTCGTCCAGATCTTTGTCGGAGACGCAGTAGCTGAGGCGGATGTGGCCTTCGGTGCCGAAACAGTCGCCTGGGACTAGGGCTACGTTTGCCTCTTTGATGGCTTTGATGCAGAAGTCTTCGCTTGTTAGGCCGAATTGTTTGATGCTCGGGAAAGCGTAGAAGGCGCCGGCTGGTTCCACTACGTCGAGGGCCATGGCGTTTAAGGCTGCGAGCACGCGTTCGCGACGGGCTCGGTAGACTTTGAGCATGGGGGTTGGGTCGACGGTCAGGGCTCGGGCCGCGGCGTCCATCTCAAAGGAGACGGCGCTCGATACTAGGTATTGGTGGGCCTTTGCGATCTCGGCGATGACGGGGGCTGCGGCTGCGAGCCAACCTAAGCGCCAGCCGGTCATGGCCCAGGGCTTGGAGAAGCTCTCGATGACCACCGTCTGCTCGCGTAGCTCCGGGTGGCGCTGGGCAAATCGCTCGTAGCCGTCCACGTAGACCAGGCGGTTATATACGTCGTCGCAGACCACGTAGATGCCCGCCTGCTCCGCCACGTGTGCCACGGCGTCGAGCGATGCCGCGTCGAGGATGCATCCCGTAGGGTTGTTGGGCGAGCAGATGACGATAGCCTTGGTCGCCGGCGTTACGCAGGCACGAAGTGCGTCCTCGTCAATCTGGAATTGCGTAGGCTCCGTATCCAAAAAGACCGCTTTGACGTGGTTGGCCACGACGATGCTCTCGTATAGGCCAAAGGCCGGCGTGGGGATGATGACCTCGTCGCCGGGGTTAAGCATAGCCATGAATGTTGCCGACAGGGCCTCGGTCGCGCCGTCGGTCAGGATGACCTCATCGGCCGAAAACATAAGGCCCGCGTCCCCCATGTAAGCAGACAACGCCTCACGCAGGGCGGGGCGACCGTTGTTGGGCGGATAGTGCGTGTCGCCGCGACCCAGCGCGGCGGTCACCTCGGCGCTAATCATATCGGGCGTGGAAAAATCGGGCTCGCCGAGCGCAAGCGCAATGCACCCTGGGTGCTGGGCAGCGAGCGCGTTAATCCGACGGATGCCGGAGGGCTTGAGCGTGGCAAGCGAGGTATTCATGGGCAGACGCATGGCGTTCCTTTCGTAAGGGTTGCACTAGGATAGCGCGGCGGAGCGCCGTCAAACGGTGTAACCTAAACGGAAACCAACCGGAAAGGAGGCGGCATGGAGACGACCACGCGCGGGGATGTACAAAAAACGCTGCAATCCATTGCATATATCAATTTTCGCGTTAACGCCGATCTTGAGTTTTTGCTTTGGGACCTGCAGGATGCTATCGCCGCCTATACCCAGCTTTCCGGCACCGCGCTCCCCCGCCCGGTCGATTTGGAGGCGGATGATGCCGGTGCAGTCGATGGCATGGTGCTGGCCATTGAAGATATGGCTGACGATGAGACGTTGACAGCTATCGAGCAGGCGCTTGAACGCTTTGGCGGTACGGGAACGCGCGTCTATGCCGCGATTCGAGCCGCACAAGAGGGCGCTAAGCAGGCGCGCGGGACCGCCGTTCGTCTGCACAAGGCATGTGAGCGCCATGACCAATTGTGGTGTGGCGGCGTTGTCGTCTGTGCCGGCAGCGGTATTGCGGCGCTTCGCCACTCCCCGCGTATGGGCCTCTTGCGCCGGCCATTTTCCGAAGCGATGGACAAGCTCGTAGGCGCCGTTCGCATGGGCTGCTCCGTCGAGCATGCGCAGCGACTTGGCGGCGGCAATGCCGTCAACGTCAACGTCGACGGCATGGTTTGCGCCGAGCCAGCCGTGCCCGCGCCGATCTGGCGAGGCGTTCTGAAACGCCTCGGCGCCCGCGCCCAATCAGATATCTAAATTAGAGAGCGGCCCAGCCAACGGCTTCGTGCCAACGCTCAACAAGACGCTCCAGACGCCAGACGGCATTGGCGGGACTAGTTGACGGCAATACGACAGCGGACAGACCCGTCCGCTCCTGTAGATAGCGCTTATAAAGGCGCCCCGCCGTACCTCCGTTGCATATCACCTGCTCAATGGGAGCTGCGCCGGTAATGCGCTCGATATGTGCCGGCACAACGTTGCGAATGCTCGCGTCACTCGAGCCCTTAATGTCACAGCTCTCGATCACGTCCCACAGGGCTACGCCGCCGTTCAGCAGCATGGAGCGCTTGGCGACAATCGAGGCGTCGAGCGTCGCAGGCTCACCGCTTGCCAAAGGGTCGCCCTCGTTGGGCGGCACGGGCACACCGAGGCATGCGGCCATCACGCGCCAAAAGCGATTCTGAGGGTTACCGTAATAAAAGGCATTGGCACGCGAAAGCACCGAGGGAAACGACCCGAGCACCAAAACGCGCGAGCGCTCGTCAAACACGGGTTCAAACCCATGCTCAATATGTTGATAGCCCTCGTCCGGCGCGGCCACGAGCTAGGCCCTCAGCAGATAGCGCACCTCGTAGGGTGCAAGCTCAAGGGTACCCGTCAGCTCGACCGTGGGAGCATCGTCGGCAAGCAGGTCGACGAAGGAGCCGTTGAGTTCGCCGGCTCCAAAGGTATAGGGCTCGTTCACGGCATTGACCGCCACAAGCACCGTCGCGTCGTCGCAGGCGCGCTCGAACAGCAGCTGCTTGTTCTGGATCACCACGTTGCGATAGGCACCGTAGTTGAGAGCACGGGCCGCCGCGTCGTCGGCCGAGCGCAGGTGCGTGAGCTGCTTGATGAAGGCCGTCAGCTCGTTGGGCGCAGGCTCATCGAGCGCAGGTCGCAGCGCCCAGTCGCCATCGGGGCCGCCCTTTTCGCCAGCAATTCCCCACTCGCTGCCGTAGTAGACGCACGGGATGCCCGGCATGCCAAACAGCATGCCATAGGCGGGGCGCAGGCAGGACTTGTCGGTAAGGATGCTCGCCAGGCGCGGCACATCGTGGTTGTCGACAAACGACAGCAGGTGTTTGCCGCGGTAGATGCACCACGGATCGCCGCCAAACTGGCGATGCAACGAATGGGCAATCTCGAACATGTTGACCGAATTAAAGCTGGAGTAAAGGCCCTTGTAACACTCGTAGTTGGTGCAGGAGTCGAGCATCTCGTCGTTGACGATCTGGTTGTAGTCGCCGTGGAGCGTCTCACCAATCAGCACAAAGTCGGACTTGAGCTCACGGGTAAAAGTATGCAGGCGGCGCATAAAATCGCGATCGAGCATATAGGCGACGTCCAGGCGCAGACCGTCGACGCCAAAGACTTCGGCCCAGCGGCGCACGGACTCAAGCAGGTAATCGACCACGGCGGGGTTTTGCAGGTTGAGCTTCACGAGTTCAAAATGGCCCTCCCAGCCCTCGTACCAAAAGCCGTCGCCATAGCAGGAGTCGCCGTCAAAACTGATGTGGAACCAGTCCTTGTAGGGCGAGTCCCACTTGCGCTCCTGCACATCGCGGAAGGCCCAAAAGCCGCGACCGACGTGGTTGAAGACGGCATCGAGCACCACGCGGATGCCATGGGCGTGCAGCGTCTCGCATACGGCGGCAAAATCGGCATCCCCACCCAGGCGGCGGTCGATATGGCGCAGGCTGCGCGTATCATAGCCGTGGCTATCAGACTCGAGCGGCGGGTTGATGAGCACAGCGCCAATACCGAGCTCTTGCAGGTAGTCGGCCCATTGGGCGATTTTCATGATGGGCGCATCGGGGTTGGGCGCGGCGTTGGCAGCCTGGGCGAGCTCATCCTCGGCAACGGGTGCAGCGTTTTCGCGCGGAGCCCCGCAAAAGCCCAGCGGATAGATCTGATAGAACGTCGTCTCGTATGCCCACATAACAGCCTCCCGGTAAGCTCAACACAACGCCATCCATTGTATGCCTGCCGTGCATCCCCTCCCCCAAAATAAGTTGCGGTGGAATAGGGACTGTTTGCAGGGTTTATTGGGCCCAGCAGTCCGTATTTCACCGCAACTGATGAGGAGGATGTGGCTAGGCGACGGGCTTTGCGCGGCGTATGGCTGGGAACATCACCGTGATGGCGAGGACGACGCCCACGACGGCGATTGCGCCACCTGCGCAGCCGATCCAGGCGATACCGGGACCCGAAACCACGGCTCCGCCAATCGCGGTACCCGTGCCGATACCGAGGTTGAACAGGCCCGAGAAGATCGACATGGCGACAGCCGACGAATCCGCCGGCGTGTACTTGATGAGCTCGGCCTGGAACGCCACATTGAAGGCCGTGGCGCAGCAGCCCCATAGCGCGCAGACGGCAAGCACCAACACGAGCGCCGAGGCTGCAGGGGCCATAAGCAGCAGAGCCACCGGCACGCCAGAGAGCGTGATAGCCAAGAACGGGAAGCGATGCCCATCGAACAGGCGGCCAAACAGCCAGCTTCCGAGCAAACCAGAGCAGCCAAACGCCGTCAGCGTCATGGTAATGGCGCCCGCATCGACGTGCGCGATCTGCGCCAGGAAGGGCTCGATATAGCTGTAGCTTGCGTAATAGCCGGTCGCCATGAAGACCGTGACTGCGTAGAGCGCGATGAGGAGCGGGTTCTTGAGCAGCTCGGGCAGCTGTTTGACGGTAAAGCGCTCACCCGCCGGCATGGCCGGGAACACCGCTGCCTGGTAGACGGCCGCGATGGCTGAGAGGCCCCCGACCACGGCAAACGTCATGCGCCAGCCCACGGCCACGCCAAAGGCGCGACCGAGAGGCAGGCCAAAGATCTGCGCGATGGACGAGCCCGTAGCGATCATGCTGATGGCGAGCGCGCCGTGGCGAGTGTCGACCAGGCGCGAGGCCATAATCGAGGCGACTGACCAGAACACGGCATGTGCGCAAGCGACCACCAGGCGCGCGCAGACCAGGATGGGATAGGTCGGCGCCACAGCGGACAGGAACTGACCGAGCGAGAACACGGCCAGCACGCCCAGCAGCATCCGCTTAAACTCGAAACGCGAGGCAAACACCATGAGTGGTAACGACAACAGCATGACGCCCCAGGCGTAGACCGAGATCATGATGCCCGCCTGGGCCTCGGTGAGCGAGAACGACGCGGCGATATCAGTCAAAAGGCCGATGGGCATAAACTCCGACGTGTTGAACACGAACGCACAGCAGGTGAGCCCGACGAGCGGGAGCCACTGCCTGAGCGTGATGCCGTCTTGCCTTGCCTGACTCATATATAACGTCTCCAATCATTTTGAGCGGAGGCGATTATATAGCAACGGCCCCGCATCTGTCAGCAACAGATGCGGGGCCGAAAACAATTCGATACACAGAGGTTGCGCCGTCAATAAATAACTAAGCCAGCCCCAGCAATATGCCCGCCGAATGCACGACAAACGCCACAATCCAGGCGACTGCCACCTGAAACGCGAACACGGCAACGGCGTAGCGCGCGCCCAGCTCGCTCTTGACGGCGCCGATGGCAGCCACGCAGGGCGGATACAGCAGCGTGAAGACCAAAAACACGTAGGCGGTGAACGGCGAAAACATGGTCGACAACACCGCAGGCGAGGTCGCGCCCAAAAGCACCGTGAGGGTCGAGATGACACTCTCCTTGGCGATAAGTCCGGTGACGAGCGCCGTGGATGCACGCCAGTCGCCAAAGCCAAGCGGCGCCAGCGCCGGCGCGATAATGCTACCCAGACCGGCAAGCAGACTCTGCGACTGATCGGCGACCACATTAAAGCGGATGTCGAACGTCTGAAGGAACCAGATGACCACGGTCGCGGCAAAGATAATGGTAAAGGCCTTGGTAATAAAGTCCTTGGCCTTATCCCATGCCAGCATCACCGTCGTCTTGACGCTCGGCAAGCGGTAGTTGGGAAGCTCCATGATAAACGGCACCGGGGCGCCCTTAAATGCCGTGCGGTTGAGCACCAGAGCGGCAATGCAGCCGACCGCAATGCCAATCAGATAGAGCGAGACCATGGCGGGGACCGTCGCCTGCGGGAAGAATGCTCCGCACAGCAAGCCGTAAACCGGCAGCTTGGCCGAGCAGCTCATGAACGGCGTGAGCATGACGGTCATCTTGCGGTCGTGCTCGGATGGGAGCGTACGGGTCGACATGATAGCCGGCACGGTGCAGCCAAACCCGACGAGCATGGGCACAAAGCTGCGGCCCGAAAGGCCAAAGCGGCGCAGCACCTTATCCATGACAAAGGCAACACGCGCCATGTAGCCCGAGTCCTCCAGAATGGAGAGGAACAAAAAGAGCACGACGATAATCGGCAGGAAGGTTAGCACGCTGCCCACGCCCGTAAGCACGCCGTCGACAGCCAGCGAGCGCACTACGTCGTTGGTGCCGAACGCCTTGAGGCCCGCATCGGCCGAGGCGATGATGGCAGCGATGCCGTCCTCCATGAGCCCCTGCAACGCCGCGCCGATCACACCAAACGTCAGCCAAAAAACAAGGCCCATGATCACCAGAAACGCCGGAATGGCTGTGTAACGACCTGTCAGGATGCGGTCGATCTTGACGGAGCGCACGTGCTCGCGGCTCTCGTGCGGCTTGACAACACAGCGCCCGCACACGTCGCCGATAAAGCTAAAGCGCATATCGGCCAGCGCGGACAGGCGGTCGGTGCCGGCCTCGCCCTCCATCTGGGTAATGATGTGTTCGATGGCGTCGAGCTCGTTGCGGTCCAGGTGAAGCGCCTCGGTCACCAGCTCGTCGCCCTCAACCAGCTTGGTCGCCGCAAAACGCACGGGAATGTGCGCCGTCGCGGCATGGTCCTCGATAAGGTTGGCGATGCCGTGAATGCAGCGATGCAGCGCGCCGCCGTCCGGACCATCGGGCGCGCAGAAGTCCAGGCGACCGGGGCGCTCGCGGAACCGCGCCACGTGCAAGGCATGATCCACCAACTCGCCAATGCCCTCGTTGCGGGCAGCACTAATGGGAACAACAGGCACGCCCAGCAGGCTCTCGAGCAGGTTGACGTCCACGGCGCCGCCGTTGGCCGTCACCTCGTCCATCATGTTGAGCGCGATGACCATGGGTCGATCGAGCTCCATAAGCTGCAGCGTCAGGTACAGGTTACGCTCGATGTTGGTGGCGTCGATGATATCGATGATGGCGTCGGGGTGCTCGTCCAGGATAAACTGGCGGCTTACGATCTCCTCGCCCGTGTACGGCGACAGAGAATAAATGCCGGGCAGGTCGGTAACGCTTGCCTCGGGGTGGTTGCGGATGGTGCCATCTTTGAGGTCGCCCGGCACGCCAGGAAAGTTACCGACAGGCGGGGTGGAGCCCGTCAGCTGGGTGAACAGCGTGGTCTTGCCGCAGTTTTGGTTGCCGGCGAGGGCAAAATGCAGCGGTGCGTCCTCGGGCACGGCCGTCTTTGCCGCGCGGGGCGAATACGTCCCCTCGCCCAGGGCCGGATGCTCCGTCGTGCCGATTGCGGCGTTAGCGCGCGGACCCGTATCGGTGTCGTGAATGCCCACGAGCTCGATGCGAGCAGCATCGTCCTTGCGCAGCGTCAACTCGTAGCCACGCAGGCGAATCTCGAGCGGGTCGCCCATGGGGGCGTACTTCATCATGGTGACTTCGGTGCCCGGCGTTAGGCCCATGTCCAAAATATGCTGTCGGAGTGCCTGATCGTCCGATGCCACCGATGCGACAACGGCGTCCTTTCCAATCTCGAGTGTATCGAGCCTCACGTCCGCGTTCCTCCCCCGGCGCCCACAGGGCGTTGCATTTTGTTTATCTTGGCTAACCGTTTGCCATGGCTAACCATTTAACCACGCATGATAGCGCGAACACATAGTGACGTTCAATTAACAGATTGCCGCCCTGGCGGGCTCGCAGCGTCAAGTGGTTACGCGGTTTGGTAAAACGCCGTAACTAAAACCCGTGGCGCTCCAGGAAGCGGAAGGCTAGGCGAATCCAAGGACGGACAGCCACCTGCTTGTCCTCGTTGTCGACCGCGGTGTTGGCGTTGCCGAGCGAAAGGCCGTGGCCGCCCTGGTCAAAGACGTGCATCTCGCATGCGACGCCCTCCTCGGCCATGCGCTGCGCAAACGGATAGACCTGCGCGATCGGCGCCGTCTTGTCATCGGACACGCCCCACACAAAGGTCGGCGGCATCTGGCGCGAAACATGTGTGGAGGGGCAGATATCGGCCAGGTGCTCGTCAGTTGCCTCGCCACCCGTCACCATCAACAGGTAGTCGTTGAGCAGCTCGCGCCCCGTCTTGCCGCCCGTCTTGGGCACACGCAAGTCAATGCGCGGATCGCGCGTCTGCATGTCACGCACATAGGCAAAGTCGAGCAGCGGATAGCCCAGCACCATGGCATCGGGACGAATGTCGTCCGGACGCGCCCCTGCCAGGCCCGCGAAGGGACCGGTCTTCCACTGTGTCGCCAGCGAGGCGCAGATCATACCGCCCGCAGAAAAGCCCACAACGCACACGCGCTTGGGATCGACATGCCACTCGTCGGCATTCGCACGAACCGTGGCGACCATCTTGGCAAGATCTGCCTGGGGGTGCGGAAAGCTCACGTCACCCGTGCCACTCGTCACATAGTTGAGCACAAAGGCCTGGTAACCGTGATCCAAAAACGCAAACGCCACGGGATCCTGTTCATGCGGGGCGATATGCGTAAACGCACCTCCGCCGCAGATAATCACGGCAGGGCGGCGGCCATTCGGTTTATCGGGCAGCGGCTCGGCACCCAAATACGTAAACGTCGCTGGATATTCCTCGGTCGGTTCCTCGCCCCACAGCGCGTGGTTCTCGACAATCATATGTGCTCCCTTCGCGCAAATTATGCGCCCTTGTTTTTCGTCTTCAAGCGTACCCCACTTGAGCCCGTGGCACAGAAACACTTCAGCAACAAGCTTCCCATCAACTGATATATCACATAATCCCAGCTCAGGACCATCGCTGAGCAGCGTAGAATAGGGGACGTTGACCAAGCCGCGAAACACATATGAAACGTTTCCGGCAAACCAAACGCGCGATATGCGCCTATTTAAGTTGGAGGCAACTATGGGTCTGCTCGATTCGCTTAAGTCCACCTTCACCTCGACGGGCGAGGCGTCCGTTCCGCCCGCAGCAAGCTTCGCCACCCGCGAAGGCGTCATCTATGCCCCCGTCAACGGCGTGCTCGTCAACCTGGACGAGGTTCCCGACGAGACGATCGCCTCGGGCATGCTTGGCCAGGGCTATGGCATCGAGCCCATTACCGGCACCATCTATGCGCCCGCCAACGGCCGCATCGGCGCCACCACTGTCACCAACCACTCCATTGGCATGATCACCGAGGACGGTCTTCGCGTGTTCATCCATGTCGGCCTGGGCACCGTGGAAATGAACGGCAAGGGTTTTGCCCGCTTTGTCGAGATGGGCGATGTGGTCAAGGCAGGCCAGCCGCTCATCAGCTTCGACCGCGAGGCCATCAAGGCCGCCGGCCACGATGACATCGTGACCGTCATCGTCTCCGAGCTCGATCGTCTTAAGAGCATCGACCATGTCGGCGAGTCCGGAACGCTTATCGGCGGCAACCCGCTCGTCAAGCTGGGCGACCCGCTGCTGGTGGCCAAGACCAAGTAGTCAGGCCCCGCGCCACACAGCCAAAAGGCAACACGCCAAGCGCCCGCGACCATTTGGCCGCGGGCGCTTTTCGTTTGAAAAACCATCCCGCCAATGCCTTATCTGTATAGCCCAAATGAACCGAGCTGCTAGAATATCGAACTGTATGGATAACTATCATTCAACCGTTATGGGAGGATACGTGAACCGCACCAAAATCGCGCAGCTCTACGCCGATGCCGAGTCGCTCGGCGGCCAGACTGTCACCGTCGCCGGCTGGGTCAAGTCCATCCGCGACATGAAGAACTTTGGCTTTGTTACGCTCAACGACGGCAGCTGCTTCCGCGACCTACAGGTCGTCATGAACCGCGAGGCGCTCGACAACTACGACGAGATCGCCCATCAAAACGTCTCGGCTGCCCTCATCTGCACCGGCACCGTCAAGCTGACCCCCGATGCGCCCCAGCCTTTCGAGCTTTCTGCCACTTCCATCGAGGTCGAGGGCACGCGCGCCCCGGATTACCCGCTGCAGAAGAAGCGTGCAACCGTCGAGTTCCTGCGCACCCAGCAGCACCTGCGCCCGCGCACCAACCTGTTCCGCGCCGTGTTCCGCATCCGCTCTGTCGCGGCTGCCGCCATCCACCGCTTCTTCCAGGAGCAGGGCTTTGTCTACGTCAACACCCCCATCATCACCACGAGTGACTGCGAGGGCGCCGGCGAGATGTTCCGCGTGACCACGCTCGACCCCAAAAATCCGCCCCTCACCGAGTCCGGCGAGGTCGACTGGAGCCAAGACTTCTTTGGCAAGCACGCGAGCCTCACCGTGTCCGGTCAGCTCAATGCCGAGAACTTTGCCATGGCCTTTGGCGACGTGTACACCTTTGGCCCCACCTTCCGCGCCGAGAACTCCAACACCACGCGCCATGCCGCCGAGTTTTGGATGATCGAGCCCGAGATGGCCTTTGCCGATCTGAACGACTACATGGATAACGCCGAGGCCATGCTCAAGTACGTCCTTAAGGACGTTATGGCCACCTGTCCCGACGAGCTCAACATGCTCAACAAGTTTGTGGACAAGGGCCTGATCGAGCGCCTGGACCATGTGGCAAACTCCGACTTTGCCCGCGTTACCTACACCGATGCCATCGAGATCCTGGAGCAGGCAGTCGCTGCTGGCCACCAGTTTGATTACCCCGTCAGCTGGGGCATCGACCTGCAGACCGAGCACGAGCGCTTCCTGACCGAGGAGCACTTTAAGCGCCCGACCTTCGTAACCGACTACCCGGCCGAGATCAAGGCGTTCTACATGCGCATGAACGAGGACGGCAAGACCGTCGCCGCCGCCGACTGCCTGGTTCCTGGCATCGGCGAGATTATCGGCGGCTCCCAGCGCGAGGAGCGCCTGGATCTGCTCGAGGCCCGCATCAAGGACCTGGGCATGAATCCCGAGCAGTACAAGTACTACCTTGACCTGCGCCGCTACGGTTCCTGCAAGCACGCCGGCTACGGTCTGGGCTTCGAGCGCTTGGTCATGTATCTGACCGGCGTGGGCAACATCCGCGACGTCCTGCCGCACCCGCGCACCGTGGGCAACGCCGACTTCTAATCGTCTGACGCTAGCTCGCGTCACCACACGCCAACGCTCATCGCACAAGCGTCTCTCGACATCGGTCGAGAGACGCTTTTTTCAACAGCATCCGTCAAGCTTTTGGCAAGTTTTTGGTCAGTTGAGCAGGGCTGTTGAAAACTCGACCCGCCGTTTGCCGACGACTACCGACCGCCCAGCGCGCCCTGCGCCCCTGGGAAAGCCCCGCGTCCTAGGCTCCATACCGTCGCCACCCAAAACGGAAAGGACGTGGGCACGATGACCGAAGCCGCTGTTGAAACCTACGACACCACAACGAGAGGCGCCGCCTCGATGGCAGCCTATCGCGCCGTTCGCATCCTGCAGCTATTAAGCGAGAACACCGGCGAGGACAAGGCCATGCTTTCCGATGAGTTGATCCGGCGCCTCGCCCATCCCGACGACCCCGCCCGCATGCCCATCTCGGCGGCGCGGCGCAGCATCTACACCGCCATCTCCGCACTTCGCCATGCCGGATACGAAATTGAGTACAAACGCGGCGTGGGGTATCGGCTCTTGACCCGTCCGCTCACCGACGAAGAGATCATCCGGCTCCACGGCATGGTCATGCGCAACCGCTCTACGCCCATTGCCATTCGAAAAAGCATGGCTCAGCACTTGGTCGCCATGGCGAGTGCCGACGTTCGCGGCTACCTCGATGCACCCGAGCCTGCTCCAAGCGCCGGTGGCAAATCCACCAAGGCCATGCGCACGCCCGTCAAGCGCATCGACACCTGCGAGCTCATCGAGCAGGCCATCGACCACGGAACCACGGTGAGTTTTGATATTTCGAGCGTCACGACACGTGGCGAAACTGAAGTAGCACGGATGACACTCCGCCCCTTTGCCATCAAGCAACGAGACGGCATCTCGTATTTGCTGGGAACGGTCTATGACGCCCGAGGCGCCGATGACACGCTGCGTACCGTAGAGATCGGCCGCATGAGAAACGTCACTACGCGTCTCCTCGACGGCAAGAAGCTCTTCGCCGCCCTCGACGAGGAGGACGACGCCTCTGCCGCATAAGAACCTCCGCCGTCCATTCGACTACCCGTACCGCCCATCCGATTCTGTATTAAAAAACCCGCCAGGCTGTTGTAAAAATGGACATCAGCGCTACTATAGTTCCACTTGCACTTTGTCCCAGTGCAGTGTTTCCAGCCATTTCTATACTGGGGGTAACGATATGAAGGACATCACCATCAGTCGCAGGAGCCTTCTGGTCTCTGCTGGCCTGCTCGTGCTCGCTCCGCTCGCCGGATGCGGCGGCAACTCTGGTTCCGGCTCCGCAGCCGCCGGTTCCGACTACACCGTCGGCGTTCTGCAGCTCACCGAGCACTCCGCACTCGACGCCGCCAACGACGGCTTTGTCAAGGCCATCAAGAAGAGCGGCCTCAAGGTCAAGATCGACCAGAAGAACGCCCAGAACGACCAGTCCACGTGTAAGTCCATCGCCGACAAGTTCGTGGGCGATGGCGTCGACCTGATCTATGCCATCGCTACGCCCGCCGCGCAGGCCGCCGCTGGTGCCACGGCCGATATCCCCATCGTGGGTTGCGCCATCACCGACTACGCTGCCTCCGGCCTGGTCCAGGACAACGACAAGCCCGGCACCAACGTCACCGGTGCCTCCGACCTCACCCCGGTCGCCGAGCAGCTCGAGATGATGCAGAAGGTCCTGCCCGACGTAAAGAAGATCGGCCTGCTCTACTGCACCGCCGAGTCCAACTCCGACGTCCAGATCAAGGCCGCCAAGAAGGAACTCGACAAGCTGGGCCTGGACTACACCGACTTTACCGTCTCGAGCTCCAACGAGATCCAGTCCGTCGTCGAATCTGCCGTGGGCAAGGTCGACGCGCTGTACTCCCCCACTGACAACACCATCGCCGCGGGCGCCTCGCAGGTCGGCCAGATTTGCAAGGAGAACAAGCTTCCCTACGTGACCGGCGAGGAGGGCATGTGCATGGCCGGCGGCCTGTTCACCCTCTCCATCAACTACGAGGATTTGGGCTACGCCGCGGGCGAGATGGCCGTCAAGATTCTGAAGGGTGAGGCCAAGCCCGAGGACATGCCGATCAAACACCTCTCGAGCAAGGACCTGGTCGTCGTCAAGAACGATGAGATGGCCGAGGCCCTGGGCAGCGACCTCTCCGCTCTGGACGCGTAGTGTCATGCGCGGCAATGCATCTAGAGCCCGCGCTCGCGCCATAGCCGCGTTATTCAATATCTGAGCCACGTGGGCGGACGTCGTAGACCGGCGTCCGCCCTGCTTGTTACGGATGAGACAAAACATCCGACCGCAGCTCTTTCATACATTGTTACCGCTATCATGGTGACTCACGTGTCCACCCTATCCTAGGAGGTATGAAGCATGCTCATTGCATTGCAGGGCGCCATTTCGCAGGGCGTCCTCTGGGGCATTATGGTGCTTGGCGTGTTTATCACGTTCCGCCTGCTCGACATCCCCGATATGACCTGCGACGGCAGCTTTGCCCTCGGCGGCTGCGTCTGCGCCGTACTCATCGTCAATAACAACGTCGACCCGCTGCTCGCCGTGCTGGCCGGCATGTGTGCCGGTGCCATCGCGGGCGCTGTCACAGGCATCTTGACCACCGTTTTTGAGATTCCTGCAATCCTCGCCGGAATCCTGACGCAGATCAGCCTGTGGTCCATCAACCTGCGCATCATGGGCAAATCCAACACGCCCATCCTTGCCAAGGGCACCATCTTCTCGTCTGTCAGCAACATGACGGGCCTGTCGCAGTCCACCGTCGCCATCATCCTGGGCATTTTGCTCGCTGTGGCTATCGTCGCCATCCTGTATTGGTTCTTTGGCACCGAGATCGGCTCGGCACTGCGCGCCACCGGCAACAACGAGTACATGATCCGCGCCCTGGGCGTCAACACCAACTCCACCAAGATGATCGCCCTCGTGCTCTCCAACGCCCTCATCGGCCTTTCAGGCGCGCTCATCTGCCAGAGCCAGAAGTACGCCGACATTGGCATGGGCACCGGTGCCATCGTTATCGGTCTTGCCGCCATTGTTATCGGCGAGGTGCTCGGCCGCCTGCTGCCCGGCGGCCTCACGCAGTTTAGCGTCCGTCTTGCCTCCGCCGTCTTTGGCTCCGTGGTGTACTTCCTCATCCGCGCCATCGTGCTGCAGTTGGGCATGGACGCCAACGACATGAAGCTGCTTTCCGCTGTGATCGTCGCCGTGGCCCTGTGCGTGCCCGTGGTTTGGGAGCGCTATAAGCTCCGCAGCTCCTACACGAAGGGGGATGAGGCAGATGCTTAAGCTCTCACACGTCAAGAAGACCTTTAACAAGGGCACCGTCACCGAGAAGCGCGCGCTCACCGGCGTCGACCTCACCCTTAACGACGGCGACTTTGTAACCGTGATTGGCGGCAACGGCGCCGGCAAGTCCACGCTGCTCAACATGATCGCCGGCGTGTATCCGCTCGATTCGGGCGTTATCGAGCTTGACGGCATCGACATCTCGCGCCTGAGCGAGTCGCAACGCGCCAAGTACCTGGGCCGCGTGTTCCAGGACCCCATGCGCGGCACCGCAGCCGACATGCAGATCGCCGAGAACCTGGCCCTCGCCAAGCGCCGCGGCCAGCGTCGCGGTCTTTCGTGGGGCGTCACCAAGGCCGAGAAGGACGAGTACGTTGAGCTGCTCAAGCGCCTAGACCTCGGTCTGGACACGCGCCTCAACGCCAAGGTCGGTCTGCTTTCGGGTGGCCAGCGCCAGGCACTCACCCTGCTCATGGCCACGCTCACCAAGCCGCGCCTGCTGCTGCTCGACGAGCACACCGCGGCGCTCGACCCCAAGACGGCCTCTAAGGTGCTCAATCTGACCGAGGAAATCGTCGACGAGCACCACCTGACCACGCTCATGGTCACGCATAACATGAACGACGCCATCCGTCTGGGCAATCGTCTGATCATGATGCACGAGGGCCACGTAATCTACGACGTGGCAGGCGACGAGAAGAAGTCGCTCACCGTTGCCGACCTGCTGCAGAAGTTCGAGGAGGTCTCGGGCGGCGAGCTCGCCAACGACCGCATGCTGCTGAGCTAACGATCTAGAAAACCACCACAAAGGGGACAGGCACCTTTGTGGTGGTTTTTGTTAAAGAGTAAGGAGACTGCCATGAAAAGACTCCCCCGCCTTGCGTTAGCTGCCGCGTTGTTTGTCGGCGCGCTCGCAGGCATCCCAAGCCTCGCTTTCGCGGGGAACCTGCCCGCCGCTATTGACGGCGCCGTAACCGTCATGCACACCAACGACATCCACGGCAGCTACAAGTACAGCTACAACGCAAGCAAGGGCACGGGCACCATTGGCTTTGACGGGCTGGCGGTTCTCTATAGCGCTCAAAGCAACGCCCCCGACTTTCTGCTCGATGCAGGCGACACCTTCCACGGGCAGTCCTTTGCCACCATGAGCGAGGGCAAGAGCATCGCCGAACTCATGAACACCTTCTACGCAAACGGCTACGACGCGACCACACCGGGCAACCATGACTGGAGCTACGGCGCGGACAAGCTTCGCACGATGGCCGGCAATGGTGCCACCAGTACACCTTTCGCCATGCTCTGCGCGAATGCAACGTCCTCGAGCGGCGTATGGAGCTCGAGCATCACCAAGACGCTCAATCGCACTTGGAAGGACGGCGAGGGCAGCCCCACGTTTAACTACAAGATTAAGGTCGGCGTCGTCGGAGCCATGGATGAGTCGCTGGGCTCCTCGCTACGCGCGGACCTGGTCGCGGGTACGTCGTTCTCGGGTGCGGCGGACGCCATCAATGCCGAGGCCAAGCGACTGCGCGAGGATGAGGGCTGCAACGTTATCGTCTGCATCGCGCACACGCTCAACGCCAAGACCTTTGCCGCAAAGCTCGTTGGGGTCGATACACTGGTCGCGGGCCACGAGCACATCAACTTAGACGAAAACGTGACGGGGGCCGACGGCAAGCCGGTCCGCGTCGTCGAGGCAGGCAGCGCCTTTGCCGAGGTTGGTCTGCTTTCCATTCCCTATGAGTACGACACCAGGGGTACCGAAACCACCAACGACGACATGGTGACGGTCTCCGCAGGCGACAGCGACGAGAAGCTCTACACCGCCAAGGACGTCGACGACCTTTTGGCAGACCCTAACAACCAGAACATCCTTGACGAGGTTCGCAACAACAAAATCAAGCCACTCGACGATGCCTTTGAAAGCGAATCGAACAAGGTGCTCGGCACATCCTCCACCAACTATTTCTACGGCGAGGACGCCGCGGGTACGCATGGCTGGGAGATGGTGCGCACTACCGATTTGCGTCCCAGCAAGGAAGGCGATACCACCAAGGCCCAGACCATCGGCCACGTGATTTGCGGCTCCTATCTTTCCCTGACGGGGGCAGACCTCGCCATCGAAAACGCGGGCGGCATCCGCGGCGGCATCGCGGCGGGCGATGTGACCGCCGGCAACGTCGTCGCCATCTCGCCCTATGGCAACACCGTGGAGACCTGGGGCATGACCGGCGCAAACTTTCTCGCAGCGCTTGAGCACTCACTGCAGATCAGCGACGATTGCAACGACAGCTACGAGCTTCAGCAAGCCTATGTGGCAGCCGGCCACACCGAGCAGGAGGCGCAAGACAAGTACAAGTGGCGCGATGACTCTGGCAGCGTTCTCTCCTTTGGCGGCATTAACGTGACGATTGATTGGACGCAGCCCGAAGGCAAGCGCATTGTGAGCGCCACGCTTACCAAGGATGGCAGCACGCTCGATCCCGCCAAGAACTACACCGTCGCCACCAACAACTACATCATTACCAACACGACCGACTTTCCCACTTTCGCAAATGCCACCAAGCGCACCGAGTGGGGCACATGCGAGGCGGCGATCAGAGCGCTGATCGGGAAGAGCGACTGGGAGAACAAGATGGCCGGGCTCGCCGGCACCATCAGCTTCAGCTCCGCAGCCGTGGACCCCACGCCCAATCCGAATCCAACGCCTAAGCCCTCGCCCAAGCCCGGCACGACTACTACGACCACGAAAACCAGCGCCAAGAAGACAACCGGCAAGCTTGTCGCAACGGGAGACCGCACGCTGGCCGTGGTCGGCGCATGCCTCATCGGCGGCATCATCGTCATCATGCTCGGCATTATCTGGATGCGCCGCCGCTAAACTACACCGCCGGGCCTTGCAGCCCCTCCGTGCAAACCTTATATCGAGCACAGAAGCCCGTCCGATGTGATCGGACGGGCTTTTTGGTGGGTATCATGGTTGAACGAGCATTAGGAGGTTTTCCCTACATGGAATTGTTTGAGCCGATTCTTCATTTCTTTGAGCAACGGTGGGTCCACAACATCATCTGGGCCGTCATCTTGGCGATAGGCACCGCCGTCGCCGCCAAGGTCGCATCCAAGACTCTGCGTCACCTACTCAACCGCGACGATAACCCGCTTCCGGCATCGAGCATCTTCATCAACATCGCTCGCGCCGTTATCTGGATGATCGGCGGCAGCTTTATCCTCGACAACTGCTTTGGCATTAACGCAAACGCGCTCGTCGCCGCTCTTGGCGTCGGCGGCATCGCCATCTCGCTCGGCTTTCAGGACACGCTGTCAAACCTTATCGGCGGCATGCAAGTGACCTTTATGGGCATCATCAAGCCCGGCGACAATATCGAGGTCGGCGGCGTGTCCGGCGTGGTCCAGGACATCACTTGGCGCCACACGACCATCGAAGATGCCTGCGGGCAGACCGTCATCGTCCCCAACTCCAACATTTCCAAGAACACACTCGTGCATTTGATGCCCTTTGGGCGCGTGGCCGTCCCCGTCGCGGTCAAAGACCCCTCCAAATGGGCATCGCTCGATGTGCTAGCAGACGAGCTCGTCAGCGCCACCAAAACGGCCGTCTCACCCATCTCAGGCTTTGACAAGGAACCCTACGTGCTCTTTAGCGAGATCGGCGACTTTGGCATTAAGGGCAAAATCATCTTTATCGTCAGCGACGACAGCACCACCTTTACGGCGGCCGATGCCTGCATCCGCGCCATCGCCCCCATCATCGCCTAAACCACCACAAAGGGGACAGGCACCTTTGTGGTGGTTTTCATTCGTGATACCATGGTTCATATAGTTGTTTAAACGACTAAGGGAGCAAAACTATGGAAGAGGCCTATCGTCAAGCACGCAAGCGCGGCGAGCAAGGACGTCGACGCGCCATTAGTCAAAGCGAGCATCCGTATCTCACGGACCTCGATAGCTTGGTTGCCCAGCTCCCCTTAGGCCAGCGAGAGAATGTCGGCCTGAGAGACATTCCACTCGAAATGGTCGTCGGTACGGTTACCAAGGGCCGTCAGTCGGCCTTTTCATGCAACTTTATGCCCTTGCTGCCGTTTAGCACGGAGTTCGCCCGCAAGTGGTCCAACCTCTACGACATCCAGGTGACCGAGGGCTATCGCGATCCCGTCATCGTCACCGAGTTCATGCATCGGTTTTACGTCCAAGAGGGCAACAAGCGCGTCAGTGTCCTCAAATTCCTGGACGCCCCGACGGTTTCTGCCAAGGTCACCCGTCTCTACCCCGGCACATGGGATTCCGTCGAAAGCCGCCTGTACGGTGAGTTCTGCGCGTTTTGGCGCGTCTGCCCCCTATACGAGATCGAGTTCTCGCGCGAGGGAAGCTACGAGACGCTCGCCAAGATGCTCGGTCAGGACCTTATCGAAAAATGGCCGCAGAAAAAGGTCGACTACCTGCGCCACACCTTCCTGCTCTTTAAGCGCGCCTACCTTCGCGCGGGTGGCGACCACCTGGACATTACGCCCGCCGACGCCATGCTCGTCTACCTCAATGTGTACAACCAGGACCGCCTGCTGGATACGCCGACGGATATCGTCGTAAACCGCCTGTGTAAGATTTGGCGTGAGCTGGTCATTGCCGGCAAAAATAACGAGGACAAGGTCGATCTTGTCGAAGCACCGAGCGTCGATGAGGAAGAGTCGACCGCCAAGTCCACCTCCGGCGTGCTCAACTTCTTTATGGGCAAGACCGTCTATTCGGCGGACAATCCCCTGCGCATCGCCTTTATCCATGAGTTCCCCTGTGCGACGTCGAGCTGGGACAGCCTGCACGACCAAGGGCGTCAGTATCTCGATAAGCACTTTGGCGGTATCGTGCGCACCGAGGCGTTTGAGAACTGCCACGATCCGGACGTGTTCTACGCCGCCGTGGAAACGGCTGTCAAACATGGAGACAGCGTCATCTTCTCGACCTCGCACCGCCTGATGGAATACACGCTCAGGGCTGCCGTTGAGTATCCCCAGGTTCGGTTCCTCAACTGCTCTATCGGCCTTCCCCATCAAAGCGTCCGTTCGTACTTTGGCAAGATGTACGAGGCCAAGTTCCTCCTGGGCGCCCTTGCCGCCAGCATGGCGGACAATCACCGCATCGGTTACCACGCGTCGGTCTTCGCCTCGGGCGCACTCAGCGAGATCAACGCCTTTGCGATTGGAGCTTCGCTACTCGACCCCCGTGCGCAAATTATCCTGACCTGGGGCGATGTGCCCGCCGGTGGCCTTGCCGAGGCCATGTGCCACGAAGGCGTGAGCGTCATGACCGGCGCCGACATGTCCAAGTCGCTGGAGGACCCCACGGCCTACGGACTCCACCGCCTGATCGATGGCAAGGTCGTCGGCATCGCCATGCCGGTATGGAACTGGCGCCGATATTACGAGCTTATCGTGCGAAGTCTGCTGCATGGCACCTGGGACGAGACCAGTGACGACAGCCGGGTCCGCGCCGTCAACTACTGGTATGGCATGAGCTCGGGCGTTATCGACATTCGCTACGCTCCGGGCCTGCCCTATCAGACGCGCAAACTGGTGCAGCTGCTCCGCAATGGCATCGTCGAGGGCTCCATCAATCCATTTGGCGGCGAGCTTCACAGTCAGGACGGCGTGGTGCAGATCGAGGGATTCCCTCCACTGCCGAGCACGCAGATCGTCGAAATGGACTGGCTGGCTGACAACGTAGTGGGCACCATTCCGCAGCTCGAAAATGAGCCGGGAGTCTGCGCCCTATGAAGATCCTTGCCATAGCCGATACCGAAGAACGATGCCTTTGGGAGTGCTTTCGTAAGGAACGCTTTGAGGGCGTCGACCTGATTTTGTCCGCTGGCGATCTGGACCCGGACTATCTTGAGTTTTTGGTTACGGTCATCAACAGACCGCTCATCTATGTGCGCGGCAATCACGATGACCGCTACGCGCGTCATGCACCAGGCGGCTGTATCTGTGTCGAAGACTCCGTTTACGTGTATCGCGGCGTCCGCATTGCGGGCCTTGGCGGGTCCATGCGTTATCGCGACGGCGTCAACATGTACACCGAACACGAGATGGCCAGGCGTATGCGCAAGCTGTCCCGCAAAGTGAGGATGGTCGGCGGCTGTGACATCCTACTGACCCATGCGCCCGCCGCTGGCATGGGCGATCTGGACGATCTGCCACATCGGGGATTCGAATGCTTTAACACAGCGCTCGAGTCCTGGAACCCCGACTACATGGTGCACGGGCATGTGCACCAATGCTATGGTCGCGACTTTCAACGTGTGCGTCAGCATGCATGCGGGGCAACGATCATCAACGCCTGCGGCTATACGCAGTTTGAGCTGGACGAAGCGCGCTACCCCATCCGTGGCTGGCAGGCAGCCTGGCTCAATTCGCAAACCATGCGTCGCGAACTCAAGCGCCACGAGGCTATCGAGTCCTCAACCGCTAGAACACCCTGGTAACCACCTTAAAGGGGGCACTGTCCCCTTTAAGGTGGTTTTAACGCGATAGCAAGAAACCCGGTCCTGCACGAGACAGAACCGGGTTTCTTTAGCAATGCTTGCTTTGCTCAGGCAGTAACCGTTAGTTACTCAGCCAGGAAGTCGCGCTGGATAGCGGGATCGACCTTGACGCCAGGGCCCATGGTAGAAGACACGGAGATGGACTTGACGTACTTGCCCTTAGCAGAAGAGGGCTTGACGCGCAGGATCTCGGTGTACAGGGCAGCGTAGTTCTCGACGAGCTGCTGCTCGGAGAAGGACTTCTTGCCCAGGGGCACGTGGCAGATGCCATAACGGTCGGCGCGGTACTCAACGCGGCCGGCCTTGAGCTCGGAGACCATCTTGGCGACGTCCATGGTCACGGTGCCGAGCTTGGGGTTCGGCATGAGGCCACGGGGACCAAGGATCTTACCGATGCGGCCAACCTTGGCCATCATGTTCGGCGTAGCGATAGCGGCGTCGAAGTTGATCTCGCCCTTCTGGATCTGGGCGACGAGCTCGTCGGAACCGATGATGTCGGCGCCGGCAGCCTCGGCCTCGCGGGCCTTCTCGCCCTCGGCGAAGACGGCAACACGAATGGTCTTGCCGGTACCGTGGGGCAGGGAGATGGAACCGCGGATGTTCTGGTCAGCCTTACGAGTATCGACGCCCAGACGGAAGTGGGCCTCGACGGTCTCGTCGAACTTGGCGGTGTCGAGCTCCTTGATGAGCTTGGCAGCCTGAAGGGGGGTGTAGAGCGTGGCGCGGTCGATCTTCTCGGCAGCGGCGTTATAGCTCTTACCATGCTTAGCCATGTGCATTACCTCCTGTGGTTAAACGGGCGCGAGCCCTCCCACATCGAATCGTGTGCCCTATTGCACACATTTAACGGGCGCCCCGGTCGGAGCACCCGTCGTTACCAAAAGAAATCGCTACTCAGCGATGGTGACGCCCATGGAACGGGCGGTACCGGCGATGATCTTCTTGGCGGCGTCAATGTCGTTGGCATTGAGGTCCGGCATCTTGATCTCGGCGATCTTGGTGAGCTGCTCCTGGGAGAGCTGACCAACCTTGTCGGCCTGGGGCTTAGCGGAACCAGACTTGAGGTTCAGCTCCTTCTTGATGAGGTGAGCCGCCGGCGGGGTCTTGGTGATGAAGGAGAAGGACTTATCCTCGAAGACAGTGATCTCAACGGGGATGATGTCGCCCTTCTTGTCCTGCGTCTCGGCGTTAAAGGCCTGGCAGAACTGCATGATGTTCACGCCAGCTGCGCCCAGTGCGGGGCCGACGGGAGGAGCGGGGTTAGCTGCACCAGCAGGAATCTGGAGCTTAATGACGTTGGCAACCTTCTTCTCAGCCATGGTCATTCCTTTCGAATCACGAGTGTGAAGTACTTGCTATATCGTAAGCACGCACGTGTTAGAAGCACTCCTGAGATGAGCAGTCACAGAAGAAGCACGCTCGCGCGAACGGACGAAAACTTAAGCGATGACAGCGACCTGGTTAAAGTCGAGCTCGACCGGCGTCTCACGGCCAAAGATCATCAGGGTGACCTTCAGCTTGCCTGCCTCGGTGTTAACCTCGGAGACCTTGCCATCAAAGTCGGTAAGCGGGCCATCAGTGACGCGGACGGACGTGCCGACCTCAATATCAACCGAGGTGCGCTTGGGCGAATCGCCCTTACCGGGACGACGAGTCATCTTATTGTACTCGTCGCGGGAAAGCGGAGCGGGCTTGCCATTGCCGCCCAGGAAACCGGTGACACCGGGCGTGTTGCGAACACACGTCCACGCATCGTCATCCATCTCCATGCGAACCAGGACATAACCCGGGAAGATCTTGGAATCCTTGGTCTCGCGCTTGCCACCCTCTTTGATCTCGGTGACGCGCTCCATAGGAATCTCGATATCAAAGATACGGTCCTGCATGCCCATGGTCTCGATGCGATGCTCGAGATCGGACTTAACGCGGTTCTCGTATCCAGAGTAAGTGTGAACGACGTACCAACGCTTAGACATGGTTTAGCCCCTCAATCCAGAGAACAGAGCAAGAGCCTCGCCAAAGCCAGCATCGAGCAGAGCGATGACGACGCCGACGACGATCAGAGAAGCGCAAACGACGACCGAGTAGTTCACGAGCTCCTTCTTATCGGGCCACGTGACACGCTTCATCTCGGACTTCACCGTAGCGTAATACTTCTTGGTGCGGGCGTAGAATCCAGGCTTCTCGTTCTTCTTGGACTTCGCAGCCTTCTCGTTCTTCTTGGCAACGGCCTTCTTGGCCTCAACCTTGGAGTTGGCGGCAGCGTTGTTGGCAGGTGCCGGCTGCTGAGCCTTCTTCTTGTTCTTCTTGTTGGCCATTTGGGTTACCTCCGCGCAATGCGCTTATACATGAGTAAACCGTAAGCCCCCAATTGGGAGCTTACGGAATAATGACTGGCACGCCAGGAAGGACTCGAACCCTCAACACTCGGTTTTGGAGACCGATGCTCTACCAATTGAACTACTGGCGTATGTGACTAGAGACTAGCGAGTCTCTTTGTGCAGCGTGTGGTGACGGCACCAGGGGCAATACTTCTTGATCTCCATACGATCAGGCATGTTCGACTTGTTCTTGGTGGTCGTATAGTTGCGGCGCTTGCACTCAGTGCATGCAAGAGTAACTAGAGTACGCATTTATCCTGAACCTTTCATTTCCGCCCCGTACGGGCACGAGTTGGTACTTTATCAGCTCTACGTAAGTGCTGTCAATGAAAACCTCGAATCAATTGGTTCTCGCTGGATCCATTCATATTTGGAACACATCAATGAAGCCAGCGAGATCTAATCGATCCCTCACGCTCGGCTTAAGAGCGAGCGAAGCGCAATCGGCAGGGAACAAGCCCCGCGTAGAAAAGAACCCGGCACCCTATAAGTGCCGGGTTCTCTAAGTCAGCTATATCAAAGAGCTAATTTACTCAATGATCGTGGAGACGATGCCCGAACCGACGGTGTGGCCACCCTCGCGGATAGCGAAGCGCAGGCCCTCCTCCATGGCGATCGGGTGAATGAGGTCGCCCTCGATGGTGATGTGGTCACCAGGCATAGCCATCTCGGTGCCCTCGGGCAGCTTAACCGTACCGGTAACGTCGGTGGTACGGAAGTAGAACTGAGGACGATAACCATCGAAGAACGGGGTGTGACGGCCGCCCTCCTCCTTGGTCAGAACGTAGATCTCGCCGGTGAACTTGGTGTGCGGGGTAACCGAACCGGGCTTGCAGAGAACCTGGCCGCGCTCGATGTCCTCGCGCTTGATGCCGCGGAGCAGCAGACCGACGTTGTCGCCAGCCTCGCAGAAGTCCATGGACTTACGGAACATCTCGATACCGGTAACGACGGTGTTCTGGGTATCCTTGATGCCGACGATCTCGACGGGCTCGTTGAGCTTGAGCTCACCGCGCTCAACACGGCCGGTAGCAACGGTACCACGGCCGGAGATGGTCATAACGTCCTCAACGGCCATCAGGAAGGGGAGGTCGTTGTTACGAGCAGGCGTCGGGATGTACTCGTCGACAGCCTTCATGAGCTCGCGGATAGCGTCCATCCACTTGGCGTCGCCCTCGAGAGCGCCCAGAGCGGAACCACGGATGACGGGGATGTCGTCGCCGGGGAAATCGTACTCGGAGAGGAGCTCACGGGTCTCCATCTCGACGAGGTCGATGAGCTCGTCATCGTCGACCATGTCGCACTTGTTCAGGAAGACGACGATGTAGGGAACGCCGACCTGACGGGCGAGCAGGATGTGCTCGCGAGTCTGAGCCATGGGGCCGTCGGTAGCGGCGATGACCAGGATAGCACCGTCCATCTGAGCAGCACCGGAGATCATGTTCTTGACGTAGTCAGCGTGGCCCGGGCAGTCAACGTGAGCGTAGTGACGGGCAGCAGTCTCGTACTCAACGTGGGAGACGGAGATCGTAATGCCGCGCTCGCGCTCCTCGGGAGCCTTGTCGATGTTCTCGAACGCAGTGAAGTCAGCCTTGCAGCCCTCGGTCTCAGAGAGAACCTTGGTGATGGCGGCGGTCAGCGAGGTCTAGCCGTGGTCGACGTGACCAATGGTGCCGATGTTTACCTGCGGCAAAGTGCGC
>URFU01000007.1 GCA_900547125.1 uncultured Collinsella sp. | reverse complement strand
ACCGACGCCGAGAAGCAGGGTGTCTTCTACGATAACGCCGTCAAGGCCTACTACCTCTAGGTCCTTCTCGGCAGTGCAGGGATTTGTGGGGGTGTGACCCCGGAAAGCGAGTGACACATGTTTGAGGGAGTCTTCTGCCCCTCCATCACCATCACCGACGATGATGGAAAGATCGATTACGAGCTGTGGGGCAGGCACCTGGACCACCTGGCCGACGCGGGCATCAACGGCGTGCTGCTGTTTGGCAGCATCGGCGAGTTCTACAGCGTGAGCCTCGAGGACAAGAAGTCGGTCATCGACTTTGCCGTCGAGCGGGTCGCCGGCCGCATGAAGGTCTTCATCGGCGTGGGTGACACCACCTACGACAACGTCCTCGAACTCACGCGCTATGCGCAGAAGGCCGGTGCCGACGCAGTTCTGGCGGTCTCGCCGTACTACTTCGGGCCCACCGACGACGCTGCCGAAAAGTACTTTGGTGGCATCGCAGACACCACCAACCTGCCCGTCGTGCTATACAACTTTCCGGCGCGCACCGGCACCGACCTGTCGCCCGAGCTCGTGGCCAGGCTCGCCGCCGCCCATCCGAATATCTGCGGCATCAAGGACACGGTCGACACCATCAGTCACACGCGCAAGGTCATCCGCGCCGTCCGCAAGGTCAACCCCGAGTTCTCGGTCCTTTCCGGCTTCGACGAGTACTACCTGGTCAACCGCGCGAGCGGCGGCAACGGCGTTCTGTGTGGCCTCACCAACGTGGAGCCCGAGCTCTTTGTGAGGCTGCACGGCGCCTACCAGGCAGGCGACTTCGCGACCGCCATCGAGTGCGCCAAGCGCATCTCGTCGCTCATGGCCGTCTACGACGCCTGCGATTTGTTTGTATCTGCCATCAAAGTAGCGGTCAATATAAAGGGTCTTCCAATCTCGACCGCGATCTTTGATCCCGCCATACAGGCCAGCGATGACCAAAAGGCAACAATCGAACAGCTCCTGTCATAGACTTGTATTTGGATCGATGTGAGATTACCGTCTTCACATCGATCCAAATATCTTTTTTCTTGTTTAATATATGAATTTATTTCCATAAGTTCATAAATATATGGAAACAAGGACCCGTGGGGGTCCTTTTTCATTTATTTCTACCTGCGCTTTTATATGATTGTTGTATTTGAGCTCGATTTGTCAGAAATCGGGCAAGCTTTTGGTCAGCTTCTGGTACTTACCCGCATGAACCATGGCGGTAGCCTCATCCCAAGCGCCGCGGCCTCCCCGTGCGGCGCACGAGGGATAAGGAGCAGCCATGTCCAACGCACCCACGCACTCTGTCCACAGCGCAATCGCAACAGGTCCGCTGCTCCTGCTCCTCTTTTTTCTGATCGGCTGTCTGGCCCCAGGGGCCGCACTCGCCGTCGACGGGAGTGACGCCCTTAATTTCCGCACCATAAGCGACGGTTGCGGCCCCTTCGGTGTCGGTAAATACGAGGCACAGGACACTTCGATTTCGTACTGCATGAACCAAGACTGCCCCGGCCCCAGCAAGCCGGGAGGGCCATGGCGTACATATAACCAGGGCTGGACATGGCTCGATGACGAATTTGCCGCCATCGTCTGTCACGGATACCCCTCCAGTACATCCTTTGGCGGCCACGATCTGTCGCCCGATCTCGCCCGTGCCGCCACCCAGATTGCCGTGTGGATGCTCAAGGGAACCACGCGCCCCGACGGCACTTATTCGTATACAAATAGCAAGGGAGTTGCCAGGAGCGGTAGGTTTTACGAAAACGCCGAGGCCGTAGCGGCTGCACGTTGGCTCTACGACAGCGCTAAGTCCGGATCCATTAAGGCAGCCCCACATCGAGCCAGGCGTTATCACGGCCCGGTCTCGGGCGAGGGTCGACACCAGGACATGCTCTATGTTCTGCCCGCCGTCTCCGTATCTTTCCAAAAACAATCGTCCCAGGCTGACATCACCGCTGGTAACGACACCTACAGACTCGGTGGCGCAACCTTCGATATCTTTGAAAGTGCGAGCGATGCACGTGTCGGCACTATCCAGATGGACGAAAACGGGCGTGCACAAGCAACGCTTTTGCCCAATACGGCATATTACCTGGTCGAAACCAAAGCCCCGGCAGGCTATATCCCTCGAAGCGACCGAATAGCCTTCACCACACAAAACAGCGGCGAACATGTCACTATTAGCGAGCAGCCCGGCACCATCACTTTGCGTATTGTAAAAATCGATGCCGCCACGGATGCCGGCGCCCAGGTTGGAGCGTCGCTTGCGGGCGCTGAATTCACCTGCGTCTCGCAATCAACTCCCGGCTGGACTCGCACCCTTACGACCGACGAAAACGGACGGGCGATCCTCAATGACATTCCTCTGGGTACCTTTACCATCTACGAATCGAAAGCGCCCGAGGGCTACCTGATTTCAAACGACTGTTGGAGCTACACCGTCGGTGCCGAGCAGCTCGGAGATACGGGCATCGTTGAGCTCGAAAGCCGTATTCCCAACATCCCCATCGCCTTTGACCTTGAAATCTCGAAGTTTAAGGACCATGGCGATAACGATGAGTCCGGCCTCGAGCAGCCGGCGGGAGGCGTCGTCTTTGAAGTTGTCAGCAATAGCTCCCAACAAGTCGTCGGCACGTTGACCACAAACGTTTACGGCTTTGCCTCCACCAAAGACCAGCCCGAAGCATGGTTTGGCATAGGCAAGCGACCCGCCGGCGCCCACGGTGCCATTCCCTACGACCGCGCGGGCTACACCGTTCGCGAGGTTGCAGAAACGGTCCCTGAAGGATTTAAGCAAGCAGGGGAATGGACCATCACAGCAGAGCAGACCGCAGACGGCGCCGAGCTTCAGTACATCATTGACAACCATGCCCTATCGACACACCTTCAAATCGTAAAGCGCGATGCTCAAACCGGCGGCACCGTACCACTTGCCGGTTTTACGTTCCAGCTGCTCGATAGCCACCACGAGCCCGTCTCGCAAACATGTTGGTATCCGGCCCACAATGTAATGAATACCTTCACAACCGATACAGCCGGAGCCGTCACGCTGCCCGAATCGCTTAATCCCGGAACATACTACGTGCACGAGGCATCGGCCAAGGAACCGTATCTGCGCGGAGAAGACCTGGAAATAACGATTCCCGCCGACAGAAATCTGACGCCGGTCGCCGTCGCCTCGTTCTATGACAACACCGCAACCGGAAGCATCGAAATCATTAAGACGGATGCTGTAGATGGGCGCGCCCTCGCTGGAGCCACGTTTGACGTCCGCGCTGACGGCGACATCGTGCGAACCGACGGCAGTATCGTCGCCCTGGATGGCGAAACCGTCGCCACCGTTACAACCGACGAACGGGGGCATGCGCGAGTCGACCATCTTTCGTTGGGATGCGGTACCGCCACCTACGAGGTCGTCGAAACACAAGCGCCCGAAGGTTATCTGCTCAACCCGACCCCACACACTGTGAAGTTGTCGTACGCTGACCAGCAAACGCCCGTGATCGAAGTGCACCTTGACGTTTCCAACGACTACACCAAGATCGATATCTCCAAAGTCGACGCGTGCGGAGGTCAGGAAGTGACAGGCGCTGAGCTTGTCCTCTGCGACTCCAATGGCAACGAAATTGATTCTTGGACTTCATCCGGCAAACCACACCGCATTGAGCACCTTTCACCCGGCACCTACACCCTGCGCGAAACGATGTCTCCGCGAACCTACGACCTTGCCGAAGAGATAACGTTTGAAGTAAAGGCCACGGGAGAAGTTCAAACCATGGCCATGAAGGATACCCCCATCGAAATCAGGGGAAGCATCGATAAGCGCCAAGAGATTGCACAGCCAGTCGTAAGCAAACTCGTTGCCAACGGCGACGGAAAAAACCGAGCCAAAACACGGGCCGATACTCAAGGCGCCTTCTCCTATACCATCGACGCCAAAAATGAGTCGAGCACCTGGGTCGACGAGTTGACCATCACCGACGACCTTGAGTGCGCCAAAGATGGCGCAGCGAAACTTGTTGCCGTTGAAACCCCTATTGCGGTCGGTGATCTAAACGGGCTGTGCAACGTGTGGTATCGAACGTCTCCGGCAGGAACAAGCGATACGGGCAAGCAGGTCAATGCAACGCTTGACGACGGGCATCGCAATCCTTGGCTCGAAACGGAAGAGGTTACAAAGCTGCTGGGCGACGATGTGCGTCTCGTCGATTACGACGGGTGGCACCTATGGAAAGCAGATATCCCGACGGACAAGTCCGTCACGCTCGATACGAAAGAGATTGATCTTACGGACGACGCCGTCATCACGGGCATCCGTTTTGAATACGGTGCGGTAGCCGCCGACTTTACAACCAGAAGCGAGGCGGACTCTTGGACCCGGGATGACCTTAAAGACGAACACGACGATCTCGACGATGCCAAGGCGGCCCTTAACTCGGATGCCCGAGGCGCAGTCGTGCATATGCAGGCAACGTCGTCCTATACGCCCCAAACCGCACTTGCCAACAGCGCGCGCGTCGATCTTTGCCGCAACGGCGGTGGCGATAAACTCGAGGCGCATGATGAGGACCGCGTCATCCAACGATGCGCCCTGCCTCAGAACCTGCCGGCAACGGGATCTGTTACCGTCGCCGCATGCATCACTGCACTCCTGACCTCGGGCACTGCAGCCATATGGTTCGCTCGCCTTAGGTCAGCCGCAAAGAAGCGTTAGCACGATAAAAAGGCGGGCGAACCAGTCTCCCGGCTCGCCCGCCTTGGGCATAAACGATGAATCGGCTATTCAGCAGATGACGAACCGCCATCGATGGCTGCCTGATCGGACTCGGAAATACCGTCGGCACCCAAACTTTGCTCTTGTTCCACCTCTTCGTTCATTGTTGTCTCGGGCGTCGAGCCCTTAACGCCAACGACATACGCGGCCCCAAAACCCAATGCGATAGCGATCAGGGTCAAGATCAAATAGATGGGCCAATGGCGCTTGATGTACGAAAACACGCTGACTCCTTAGCGGGTCTGTCTACGAACGACGAATGACCTCGGTCACGACCTCGGACACCGTAGCGATATTGGTCGAATTGACGTTGTACGGCAGGTCATCCTCGGTGCGAGCGCAGGCAAGGCGCGGGCCGTCCACACCGGCGATCGTAAGGGCGCGACGGCTCGCCTCGAGCGCTGCGGATGCATCGGTTTTTGCATAGGGCATCTCGAACGCGCCGCAATCGACGTGGAACGACTTACACACCTTGCTGACAAGATTCATGATGCGGCGGTCGCCCTTAAACAGCTGCTGCTCGCCCTCGACCGTTACCACCGAAAGCCTGCCGGCACCGATAGACTCGAGGTTGATGAAGAACACGCCGCGGAGCTTGTCACGATGCGAGGCCAAAAACGCCCTCATGCCGGCGCCGTCGCAATCGGACGCGCCCGTTGCGACGAACCAGATATCGTGGCCGAGCAGCTCATCGTCACCCATGGAGGCAACGGCCGAGAGCATATCCTCGGCAGAAGCACCATCGGAGGAGGTGGCGCCGCCCTTCCAACCGTCGTCGTCATCCTCAAAGTTATCCCACGAGCCAATGCCGCGGCCAGACTTCTTGGCATCGTAATCGTCCTCGACGCCCAGCCAGTCGCTCATGCTGTCCTGCTCGTTCTTCTTTTTGCGACCGAACAAGCCACCCAGGCCACGCTTCTGCGGCTTGGCGCCCGTCGAAGCAGGAGCCGAGATGGTCTCGAGCGGTTGTGCGCCCGAGGAGATGGGCATGGGGGTCGCGACCGGTGCCGATGTGGGCTCGGGGCCCTGCGCCGTCGCAAAGGGATCATTTGTCTGTGCCGAAGGATCGGGAAGATCGAACAGCGACGTGCGGGATGCGACGTTGGCCTGTTGCATCGAAGGCAGCGACGGATCGGGGACCGAGGCCAGCGGCGACGAAGAGGGCGCAGGCGCGGAGGCCGGATCGGGGATATTCATTTGCTGGCGCGGAGGCACCTGAGACGAAATCTGCGCCATGAGGGAGTCAACCGTCTCGTCCTGCGTGGGAGCGGCATTGGCCACCGTGGCACCGGGGTCGCTCGGCGCGGGCATGGTGAAGATCTGCGTAGAATAAGGCCTGGACTCATCCGTCTTGGGAGCCTCGCCAATCGCAGGGGGCTCCTGTTCCATAACAGGAGCCGCGACCTGCTCGGGTGCGCTGGCCTCAACGGAATCGGCCTCGTCGATAACCGAATCATCGGCGGCGTCCTGAGCACCATCGGAGATGGGAAGGGGCTCAGCAATTGCGGTGCCCTGCTTCTCAAACGTCATCGTGGCATCGAATGACATGGTGCCATCGGCCGGCTGCTGCGCCTCAAAGGACGTCGTAGCCTCGGCAACGTCAGCGGATGTCGGCTGCGGAGCCTCGAAGGACGTCGTGGCGTCGGCGACATCGACAGGCTCCGGCTGCTCGGCCTCGCTCTGCTCGAACTCCTGTGCCGCACGCTCACGCTCGGCCTCGGCGGCCTGCTGCTGGGCGATGGCCTCCCGCTCGGCGGCCTCGCGGGCAGCGGCACGCTTTTCCTCAAAGTCGTCGACGAACTTCTTGCCCTTCGCAAAGGCACCCTTAAAGAAGCTAGAAGCGCTGGCACCAATCGAGGAGAACGCGGAAGCGATATCGGCATGGGGCGTTGTCGAGGGAAGCTCGGCCGAGAAATCGGTGTCACTCTCATAGGACACGCGCTGCGGATACTCGTCGTAGTCTTCGTCGGCGGTCTCGCCTTCAACCTGTGCCGGAGCGGCAGGTGCCAGAATATCCAGACCGGCTGCAGGATCGAGCGCGGGCTTTGCGTCAGACTCCGCGGCAGCAACAGGGGCAGCGACCGGCTCGACGGGAGCAACAGCCGTGTTAGACACGGGCGCAGGCTCCTGTGCAACGGGCGCGGGCTCCGGCTCAAACGTCGGCTCCTCGCCCTCTTCGTAATCGAGCGTGCAGGACTCGGGAAGCATGCCGAGCGCACGGATGGCATCCGAACCAAAGCGGATATTGCCGGCGGCATTGCGATAGAGCTTGGGCTTGGGCTCGGCGACTTCGACCACCGCGGGCTCCTCCGCCGGCTCGGCGGTGGACTTTTCCTCGGTGGACACTTCGGCCTGGGCAGTCTGGTCTTGAGCCTCGGGCGCGATAACGCCGATCAGCGTCTCGTCGGCAGAGGCACCCTCAAAACCATCAATCTGTCCATCAAAAGCCTCGTCCTGCTCGGGTACATCGACAGGCGCCACCGGCTGGCCAAACTCGTCCTCGTCGTAGGAAGGTTCCTCATATTCAATGGTGTTGCCGTAGTCGTTTTGCTGCTGGGCCGCGGCATACTCGGCCGCCGCGCGCGCCATTTCCTCGGCGCGACGCTTCTGCTCGCCAAAATAGGTATCGAACGGAATGTCGTCGGGGAACTCGTTTTCGCCCTGATAGGGGGCAACGTTATCCATGACACCGAGCATGGCGGCAACAGAGGACTTGTTGCACACCGCGCCAGACGTGTAGGGAAGCACAAAACGGTTGGAGATGATATTGGCGGCGTTGGCCAGTGCCACAAGGGAGGCCAGAATCGCGACAACCCACAGCAGTACCTTGAGCACGCCGGGAAGCGGCAGGATACGCAGGATGGCGACAGCCGCGGGCGCAATCGTGGCGACAGGCAGGAGTTTGGCGATGAGCGCGCGATACGGAGCGTAGGGCTCGCGAGCAAGGAGCTCGGCGCGGGGGGAATCATAGTGGGCCACCACGACGACCGGGCGGTTGCGCGGAGACGCAAGCGGGCCCGAGGCCTTGTGATAGGCGATGACATTTTGACTCACACCGGTCTTTCCCAGGCGCGAAACCACGGGATGCCCCGTGCGCTCGAGCACGTAGAGCACGGCACCGACAATGGCCAGCAAGGTGCCGACCAAGCCGATACCGCCACCGATGTCCATCAGCAGGGCGCCGGCAAATGCGAGAATACCGGTAACGGCAAACGCCAACCTGCTGGGCGCGGGAGCATTAAATTCCTGCACCTCGGGGTCAAAGCCGTGGTTGCGGAAAATCTGAGCGATATCCTCGGCAGCCAGGCGCTCTTCTTCACTGCACGCCGGCGTAATGCCGGTGTTCTGCAGCAGGTGGTTAATATAGTTCTGGGTGTTCGCCATGTGCGCTCCACATCCATAATCCGACAAATAGGCCCAATGCATGCACATTAGAACCGTATATAGTCGAAAGTATACCCCGAGCGAGCGCAAACGACCGAATTCGGGCCATCTTAACGCCGCGAGCGGACAAGGATATAGCCTAATCTCCATATCGGACTAAAATCATGGCAACAAACGACCTTCTCATGCGAGGATTCTATGACGGCAAGCGACGCGACCGCGACAATTAAAAAGGGGGCACCCGAGCCCGGTTTCGATAAAACGGCTCAGCGCATCCTCAACCTTTTCTTTGTACTCAACAGTTCTCCCGAACCGCTGACGACCGAGCAAATCGTCCTGGATTCCGATCTGGGATACGGCTCGGGCAATATCGACTCAGACAAGCGCAAGTTCCGCCGCGATCGCGACAAGCTGCTCGAACGCGGCATCGTTATCAGGGAGGTTCGTGCTGCCGGAGCGCAGGAAACCGAGGAGAGCGCGTGGACGATCGACCGCGAGCACACGTTTGCCGCGGGCGGTCTCATCACCGCAGACGATGCCGACATCCTGCTCAACGCCATCGACCAGACACTCGCGGCAGGCTCATCCACCTTTGCCGCGCCGCTTGCCGACATTCGCTCCAAGATTGCCTACCTCACCGGCATGTCGACGACAGAAGAGGCACCGATCCGCCGTTCTCCCGCCGTCAATGCGGTATGGAGTGCCTTTGCCGAGCGTTGCGCGCTGCGCTTTTTGTACCAAAACGGACGCGGCGAGCAACGCGAGCGGACCGTTTGCGTCTACGGCATGTTCGAGCGCGAGGGTACGGCATACTTCTGCGGCCTCGACAATGCCACCGGCAATATCAGAACATTCCGCTGCGACCGCGTCATTCGCGCCTGGAGGCCTTCGAAAGCCTACGCCATTCCTGCGGATTTCAACCTCAACGATTACTTATTCTTTGAGTTCGATTTTGCCGACCGCCCACCCGTTGCGGCTACGTTCTCGTTTGCGCGTGAAGCGCAGGCCGATATGATCAGCGGTCTCACGCGCGGACGAGGCGAACTCATGCGCACCGAAGCAGGTTGGACATGGACCGTTGACGTGCGCGACTTTGAAGCCGCAGCCTCGTTTTGCATGGCCCATGCCATGGATGGTATGAGGCCTGTCGCCCCCGATTCTCTCAAGCGGGCGTGGAATCACCTCATCGAAAGGACGGTGCACGAGCATGTCCGTGCGTAAACTCACCAGCGAGCAAAGACTCTCGCGCGCCATCGACATCATGGAGGCCCTCTACGCCGCCGGCGAGAATGGCATGACACGAGACGAGCTTTGCTGTCGCTTTGATATCACGGGGGCATCGCTCGACGAGATTCTCGAGATCGTCTCGACACTTGCGGACCGAGAATCGGGTGCACGTATTATCTGTGAACGCCGCGGCGAGTGCGTGGTCCTCACCGGTGACGCGGGGCGCGTGCTACCGCTGCGCCTGAGTGCCGCCGAGGGCGCTGTGCTCAACCATGAACTTGAATCATTGGGGATCGAACCCCAAGCGGCGGCTCGAATACGGCGCGCCCTTCTTCCCAAAGAGCTCGGCTACAACCAGCGCGTCTTTGACACCGTCGCCCACGGATCGCACTGGCAGCAGCTGAGCTGCGCCATTCGGGACGGCGTTCGCTGCCGCATCTCGTATCGCTCGATGGATGACACACAAGCGCGCGAGCGTTTGGTCGACCCCTTGCGCATCACAACAAACGGCGACCAAACGTATCTGATTGCCTGGGATGTCGCGGTCGACGAGCAGCGTACCTATCGTATGGATAAAATCGAGGGCCTGGTCTTGACCGACGACTCCGTCGTGCGCCACGCACCGGAGCCCGCGACCCTCCATGACTCCCTCGCCCAGGCGGAGCGGAGCGCGAAGCTTCTCATGCCGCGCGCCTTGGCAGAGCGCCTAGACTGGCCCGGCGTCATGTCGATTGAACCCAATGGAGCGGACAGCTCAACAGTAAACGTGCGCTACGGCTCCGAGCGCTGGCTGTTAAGCCAGGTAATCGCAGCGGGCGGGGCCATCCGCATCTTGGATGACCCCGCCCTGTCAGAGCGTCTGTGCGATATGGCAAAATCCCTCGTCTGTCCGCTTTAGCGGCGCCGCTCGTGGCGCGCGCGCCACAGCTGTAGATAGTGCCCAATTTGTGCCGACTCGATGCGCTGATAGGAACTCGTGGGCAGCGACGTTAAGAATTTCTTGCCGTAGCCCTTCGTCACCAGGCGCGGGTCGGCCAAGATGAGTACGCCACAATCGGTCGATGAGCGAATGAGGCGACCGGCGGCCTGCTTGACCTCGAGCACGGCCTCGGGCAGCGAATAGCGCGCCCAGGCGCGGTCTTCGCGCAGATTGCGCTCGCACGAGAGCGGATCCGTGGGACTCGAGAACGGCAGCTTGGGGATGATGACGCAGCGCAGCGTCTCGCCGCTGGCGTCAAACCCCTCCCAGAAGGCCTTAAGCGCAAAGAGCGACGAGGTCGGTTCGTTGATAAAGCGATCGCGCAGACGGCGAGGAGACGAGTTGCGCTGCTGGCAGTTGAGCCCCAGACCCGCGCGAGCCATCTTGGGCTCGACGCGAGCATACAGATCCTCCATGTCACGCCTGTTGGTGAACAGCGTGAGCACCGAGCCGCCCATGGCAAGATGAGCGTCGACCAGCACACGCTCGAGCGCCGAAAGATAGCCTTCGCGGTCGCGCGGATCGGGAATATCCCCAGCCACGACCACGGCCATATTCGAATCGAAGTCGTAGCTCGAATCCAAGTGCAGTGACGATGATGTCGAGGCGCCGATGCGATCGAGGCCGACGGCATGGTTAAAGTGCTCAAAGCTCTTGGAAACCGTCATGGTCGCCGATGCAAAGATAGCCGTGTGAACCTCGGGCAGCCACTCGGTTGCCAAGGCCTCGCCAATGTCGATGCGCTCTGCGGTCATTGACTCTCCGCCGGCACGCAGCCTGCGATTGACCTGCAGCGAGTACACGTAGTGTTCATCGGTACCGTCAATGATGAGTTTGAGGTTCTCGACCAGCTCGTGTAGGCGGCGCGAGATATCACCCAGGTCGACAACAACCTCGGGCTTGTCGGCGGCAACTGCTTGTACCAGCGCGTCGACGCTCTTGTCAGCTTGTTCCAACGCGTCGATGGCAGTGTAGGCCGACTGTAAGAAATCATGCCAGTCGTCAGATTCGCGCAGCTCGGGGCCAATCCATAGGTTCGCGTTGTCATAGCCCCCGCGCGCACGGCGGCCAAGCTCGCGAACGCCGTCAAACACATCGGCAATCGCCATACTCGCACGCACAACCGTCGACGTCGCCTTGGCGGTAAGACCCAGGTAAAGCGTAGAGCCCTCCGAGGTTGCCAAATCGCGGGAAACCTGGCTCAGCGCACCGGTGCTCGAGCCACCCAGGCGCTCAAACAGAACGCGCGATTCATCCGCCGACACCACGCGCGCCCATTGACGGCGCGCCTCGCGCTCGATGGAGTGGGCCTCATCAATCACCCAGTGACGAATCGGAGGCAAGATTCTGCCCTCGGCCGCAACATTGCGGAACAGCAGGGAATGGTTGGTGACCACCACATCGGCATGCGCCGCGCGACGGCGAGCGCCATGGACCAGGCATTTATCGGGGAAAAACGGGCATAGGCGACGGGCGCACTCGCGCGACGCCGTCGTAAAGTCGGGACGGTTGACGCTGCGCCAGCGAATGCCGAGCGAGTCGAGGTCGCCATCGGCCGACTGACACACGTACGCCATGATGACCGCGACTGCCGTAAGCGTGTCAGCAGGATCACGCTTAGTCGTAATTTCGACTTGGCCGCGACTCATACGCTCAAGCTTGCGCAAGCATGGATAGTGGTCATAGCCCTTGAGGGCGCAAAACGATAGGCCTCCGTCCAGCTGCTCGGCAAGTTTGGGCAGCTCATGATACATGAGCTGGTCGGCAAGATTATTCGATTTAGTCGCGATACCAACCGTGATGTTGTTGCGGCGCGCGGCCTCGGCAAAAGGCACCAGGTAAGCCATCGATTTGCCGACGCCCGTGCCCGCCTCAATCACGCGATGCGTTCCCGTAACGAGTGCGTCACGGACCTCGAGCGCCATCGCAATCTGCTCATCGCGCGGCTCATACGTGGGATACATGCGATTAACCAGGCCGCCCGGGGCATAGTCCGCCTCGATTTCCTCGCGGCTCGGCATCTTAAGGACCGGCAGCTCGTCCGCATCAACGCGATCATCGGCCCGATCGGCCTTGAGTACGTCGGCGCGGGCGGCGCTGAGAGAGAAGATGGAACCGGGATTCTGTCCCGCCAAGAACGAGAAGATGGGACGATAGGACCAGGGTATGTCGGGGTGCATGTCGGCCAAGCGCGCCATTAAGCCCTGGGGCAAGTCGGTGAGCGCCACGAGCAACACGCGCCATACGCCACACAGGGCGTCGACATCGACGTTGGCGCGGTGCGACACCGAGTCGCAGCCAAACAGGTCGGCCATAAAAGACAGCTTGTGCGAGGCCAGGCGCGGAAGTGCGATGCGCGACAGTGCCAGCGAATCAATCCAGATGTCGCTGACGTTGACACCGCCCTTGACCGACTCGATAAACGAACGGTCGAAGGTGGCGTTATGCGCAATCACCGGGCAGCCGCCGACAAAATCGGCGAGAGCAGCCACGGCATCGACGGCCGATGGGGCATCCACCACATCGGCGTTTGTAATGCTCGTGAGTTCGGTAATCTCGGCGGGAATCAGCTGCTTGGGATGCACGAAGGTATCAAACCGATCGACAACCTCGCGGCCGGAAAGGCGGGCCGCCGATATCTCGATAAGCTCGTTGTCCTGCACCGAAAGACCCGTAGTCTCGGTATCGAGGACGATAACATCTTCCTCGATGAGACCAAACGATTGGGTTTTGGCGCGCTCGGCAAGCGTGGCATAGGAATCGATGACAAACTGCGGCGTTCCCGACGAAACAGCGTCCTCGATTAGCATGCAACGCCCGCTCGATGAAGTCCCATACGAATCAGACTGTCACACACCTGCGGGAACGTCATGTCATCGGTGTGGCGAATCTCATCCGGATACAGCGACGTATCGGTCATGCCGGGAATCGTGTTGGTCTCGAGGATGACGGGGCCATCCTCGCTCACGATAAAGTCGCTGCGCGAGATACCCAGGCAGCCGAGTGCCTTATGGGCAGCACAGGCGAGCTCCTGAGCACGAGCGTAGTTCTCGGGTGAAATCTGCGCCGGAATGCGATGGATGTCCGTAGGGTCGACATACTTCACGTCCAGATCGTAGAACTCGCAGTCCTCGGGCTTACGGATCTCAACAATCGGCAGGGCGCGCACGTCATCCTCGCCGTATACGCCGACGGTGATCTCGGTACCCTCGATGCACTTCTCGACCAGCACTTTGTCGCCGTACTCAAATGCCTTGGCGATTGCCGCGGGTAGCTCGGAGGGCTCATGGACCAGGGAAATGCCATAGCTGGAACCGTTGACGGCCGGCTTCACAAAGCAGCGCTCGCCACAAACCTCGACGATATGATCGATATCGACTTCATCGCCCACCTCGAGCGCAAGGCCGGGGGCAACGGGGATGCCCGCCTTGGCGTACAGGAGCTTCGAGACTTCCTTGTCGGCACCGCAGGCGCTCGCGAGCACGCCCGAGGCCGTGTAGGGGATACCCAGGGTCTCCATGGCACCCTGCATGGCACCATCCTCACCGCCGGCGCCGTGCATGGCGATAAACGCCACGTCAAAGCCGCCGGTCGCCATGGTTACCATAAAATCATCGGCAGCCGTGTCGAGCAGCTCCACCGAAGTGTAGCCAGCCTCCTTCAAGGCCACCACGACGTTCTTTCCCGAATTGAGCGAGATCTCGCGCTCAGCGGAATGACCGCCCGCCAAGACCGCTACGTGCATGTTCTCTAGGCTTTTACCCGGCATGGGCAGACTCCTCCTCTATAATTTCTGCAGCTGATACCATATTGTAGCGATACCCTCTACGTTTCCCCAAAATCGAAAGGCTTCCATGAATCCCAGGACTAAATCTCAGGACATTCGCGACTTGAGCCAAAACGATATTCGCGAGCTTGTTGCCGAACTTGGCCAGCCCGCCTTCCGCGCGAAGCAGCTCATCGAATGGGTCTTTGAGAAGAACGTTTGTTCGTTTGACGATATGACCAACCTTCCCAAGGCTTTCCGCGAGCAGCTTAAAGAGGCTTTTGCCTTTGACACGCCGACTGAACTCACCAAGCAGGTTTCCAAAGATGGCTCTCGCAAGTATCTGCTCGAGTACCACGACGGCATTTCCGTCGAGACTGTCGGCATGCCTCGTCGCAACAAGCTGTCTGTTTGTGTGTCCACCCAAGCCGGCTGCGGTATGGGCTGCGCTTTTTGCGCTACCGGTCTGAACGGCCTTAAGCGCTCTCTGACCGCTCAAGAGATCGTCGACCAGGTGCTCCATGTTTCCAACGACTTTGGCGAGCGTGCCACGAGCGTCGTCTTCATGGGCCAGGGCGAGCCGTTTGCCAACTATGACGAGGTTCTCAAGGCACTGCGTATCCTCAACGACCCCGATGGCATCGGTATCGGCGCCCGTCACCTCACCGTCTCTACCAGCGGCGTTATTCCCGGTATTCGCAAATTCGCCGACATCCCCGAGCAGTTCACGCTTGCCGTTTCCCTGCATTCCGCCATCCAGTCGACGCGCAATAAGATTATGCCCGGCGTTAAGAAGTACACGCTCCTGCGCCTTCACGAGGCGCTTCAGCTCTACACCGAGAAGACCGGACGCCGCCCGACCTATGAGTATGCCATGATCGAAGGCGTC
This sequence comes from uncultured Collinsella sp., assembly GCA_900547125.1. GTDB lineage: Bacteria > Actinomycetota > Coriobacteriia > Coriobacteriales > Coriobacteriaceae > Collinsella. The sequence goes on along the minus strand of URFU01000007.1, from coordinate 17,081 downwards.
AACGATACGAATCCCGAGATGCAGGCGCTCTGCGACTTCTGCGAGGGAACGCTGTGCCACGTTAACCTAATTCAGCTTAACGACATCGAGGGCAGCCCGCTCAAGCCGTCGCCGATTCATAAGGTTGAGGATCTTCAGCGTCGCCTTGAGTCTCGTGGCATTGAGACCACGATCCGTAATTCTCGCGGCAATGATATCGATGCCGCCTGCGGTCAGCTGAAGCAACGTTTCAAGGTCCAGAAGAACGCATAGGGGAGTCTGTGCCCCATAACGTTTCATGTGAAACATCCGACAGCCCTGGTTGCAAATAATGCAACCAGGGCTGTTTCATTTGTTTTCATGCTACTGAATTTGATTTACGCAAGCTTACTTTTAGCCAAAATAAGGGGTCCTTGTCTCATGTATCAGACAAGGACCCCTTCAAAACAGGCAAGTAATTGTTAGGTACCTAATAACCAACATTTTCCCATTGATGGTTAACCCACTCTTGGTTAATCTTGGGATTCTTAGCCACCTGAGCAGTACGCATGGCGACATCTTCGGTCATCACATCCATTTTCTTCTTGGATGTATCGACGATATCCTGTGCTCCACGCAACAGTCGACCTCTCAGTTCATCATCTGTCGCAAGCTTATATCCAACAAACGCACCAGCAGCGACAGTGGTTGCCAGCGCAATGGCCGCGAGAACCTTATTCTTCATCCTGATCCTCCTGCCCAAATTGAATCATTTCGCCAAGTATACGGGAGAGTTCCTCTTCGTCTTTGAACTCGATTTCAATTTTATTCTTGCCACGTGAGCTCTTCACGCGCACATTCGTATTAAATACTTGACGAAGTACTCGAGCGGCCTTTTTAAATGACTGAGGTGTTGCTGGCCTCGGAGTCCTTGGCGTCTCTCCGACAGAAAACAACGGAGCAAGATTTTCTGTCGCTCTAACGGAAAGACCTTCAGCGACAACTTTCTCGGCAAGTCGAATCCTGGCATCTTCATATGGAACTGCAAGAATTGCTCTTGCATGGCCTGCAGTAAGCTTGCCCTCAAAAATCATCTGCTGTACGACTTCGGGAAGATCAAGCAAGCGAAGTGAATTTGTAATTGCCGAACGAGACTTACTGACAGCCTTTGATAACGCCTCCTGCGTCATACCGCTGGCATTAATGAGCTGACGATAGCCCTTAGCCTCTTCAACGGGATTCAGATCAGAACGCTGAAGATTCTCTATAAGTGCAAGCGCGAGCATTTCCTCATCATTAACTTCCTTAATGATGACAGGCAATTCTTCAAGGCCAGCGAGTTTCGATGCCTGGTAACGACGCTCACCGGCAATAATCTCATAGCCATTTCCATGCTTACGAACCAACAACGGCTGCAAAACGCCATGTTCTTGGATTGATTCGCTCAACTCGCGAAGTTCAGTTTCGTTAAAGTGAATTCGTGGTTGGTTTGGGTTGGGAACGATATCCTCAATAGGCAGTTTTGTTTCAAATGCGGCATTTGAAGCCGATGCAGCCGAACCACCGGTCTCATACTCAGCCTCTGAGACCAAAGCATTGAGTCCACGTCCCAATCCGCCACGCTTCTTTGCACTAGGCACGCTTGATCACCTCTTTTGCAAGATTCATATACGCTTTTGCACCCTTATTTTGAGGTGCATAGGTAATTACCGGCTCTCCAAAAGACGGAGCCTCAGAGATTTTTACGGTACGGGGAATTAGAGTCTTAAAAGCCTTATCACCAAAGTACGACTGAACCTCCTCAACAACCTGATTCGACAGAGAAGTACGCGAGTCATACATGGTCATAAGCACACCATAGGTGTCTAAGCCCTTGTTCAGACGTGATTTGACCATCTTCATTGACTCAAGCAGCTTCGTAACGCCCTCGAGTGCGTAATACTCGCACTGAATCGGAATCAAAACGCTGTCTGCTGCGGTCAAAGCGTTGATGGTAAGCAGGCCGAGAGAAGGAGGACAGTCAATGAAAATAAAATCGAACTCGTCCTGAATCGGTTCAAGCAAATCTTTGAGGCGGGTTTCACGAGCAATTGCGCTTACGAGCTCAATTTCGGCGCCTGCAAGCTGAATTGTCGCCGGAATAACGAATACCTTTTTGCAATTTGTATCAAGAACAAGCGATTCTGCCGGCACATCATTCAGCAATGCATCATAGATGCATTGATCAAGGTCTTCTTTTTCAATTCCGAATCCACTTGTGCTGTTTCCCTGCGGATCAAAATCGACAATCAGTGTCTTGCGTCCCTGTTCACCCAGAGCTGCTGCAAGGTTTACGGCCGTCGTTGACTTACCGACGCCGCCTTTTTGATTGATGATTGCAATAATACGCGTGTCTTTTGCGCTCTTCGAACGCTTAACGTCGCGAAATCCCACGGTCCCTCCTGGTGTGTATTAAAGCTGTCAAACGGAGGATGTTTCACGTGAAACATTCCGATTCGATATCAACCGCCATGTTTCACGTGAAACAGTGCAAGTTGTTAGTATCCATTATGTTTCACGTGAAACATCTAGGCAAGCGGATTCTTCTTTGCCATGCCATTTGCACGAGGCAATGAAACGGATGCTGGATGACTCTTCTTAAGAACAATGAACTCCCTGTGGCCCAAGCCCTCAGGCAAATCGATTGCGTCATTCAGAAACAAAGTGAAGCCGCAGATCTTAGCTGCTGACATGCCAGAAGCAAGCTCATCATCCGATGGATTGCCCTTCGTGATAACAAATAGCCCTCCGTCCTTGAGGTACGGAGCTGCATACTCAACAAGAATCGGTAGAGGGGCCAGTGCGCGGGCGGTTACGACAGAGAACTGCTTCTTATGGCTTCGAGCATATTCTTCAAGGCGATCATGGACTGCATGACCATATTTCAACCCAAGAGCATGAACAAAAGAATTGACAGCATCAACCTTCTTACCAACAGAGTCAATATAAGTAGCTTTACGATGTGTGGTTATCGTTAACGGGATACCAGGGAAGCCAGCACCTGTTCCCATATCAAGTAAAGCTCCCTCAGGAGCCTTATTGACATAAGGGAGCAAAACAAGTGAGTCGAGGATATGAAGTACTGCAGCATCTTCTACGTTAAGAATACGGGTGAGATTGGTTGTCTTATTTGTTTCCAGAACCAAATCCAAATGCTGGATACATTTCCTTAGCTCAGTATCAGTTACGCTCAAGGAATACTCTTTGCAATAGGAAGTTAGACGGCTGAGCATCTCGTCAGCCTGCTGATCAGTAAGTACTAACAACGAAAGCTCCTTTCTGACAAAAATCAGTGTATCGAGAACTTTTGACAAAAAAAGGGGACGTGGAAACCACGCCCCCTAAGCATAAGCTCGACTAGATTATCGAGCAACAATCACCACATGGCGATCAGGGTCAGAACCCTCAGAATGGGTATCGACGGCATCATTGCCACGAAGTGCAATATGAACCAGTCGGCGCTCATAGGCATTCATGGGCGGAAGCGAAACACTCTTATGGGTGCGGATGGCACGCTCGGCAGCAGACTGAGCCATAGAGGCAACCTTGTCCTGACGACGGCTCTTGTAGCCCTCAACGTCAACCACAACCGGATACCTAAAGCCAAGCTTGCGGCTCACCAGCAAAGAGAACATGACCTGAAGAGCATCAAGGGTACGACCATGACGGCCAATGAGAACAGCAAGATCAGGAGCCGTAACATCCAAAATCAGCTCGCCCTCGTCGCCCTCGTACTCATCAATAGGAGAGTTGGCGGCATCGAAGTGCGAAAGGATGGAACGCAGAATGGAAATCGCAACATCGGCAATGGTGTCGAGCTCCTCGTCGGTCAGCTCTTCACCGGCCTTGTAGCGCTGTGCAATCTCGGGATAATCGCCCGCAATCTGCGGGGCAACCTCCTCAAGCATATCCTCGATGATCTCTTCAGACATAACGTACTCCAAAAGTTAGGTACCTAAATAAGATTGATATCCCGACTACTTCTTCTTGTGCGGACGCGGCTTCTTCTCGCGACGGGTAACCTCGACCTGCAGCGGAGCGTTCTTGAGGCGCTCCTCCTCATCGGCCTTGGCCTTGTCGATAACCTTCTGCGTCACGAAGATCTGCTGGATAACCTGCCAGGCAGAAGACACATCGTAGTACAGCAGAACGCCGACGGGCAGGCTCCAGCCCATCCAAAGCATCATGACGGTCATGACGACAGCCATCATGCGCATGCTCTGGGCCTGCTGACCAGTCTGATTGCGAGACATATACAGCTGCGGAATCAGGGTCAAGACAGCGAACAGAATCAGGCAAACCAGCGCAGGCAGCGCAACCATAAAGCCATCGGCAAAGGAAGCGCTCGGCGTGGTGGTAAGGTCAGGCAGGATGTTGAAGAACGAGAACGTGCCGTCGCTAAAGTAGTTCGGCAGGTTACGCAGCAGCGTAAACAGGGCGAACAGGACAGGCATCTGGATTAACAGCGGCAGACAACCAGCCATGGGGTTGAACTTGTTCTCGCTGTAGAACTTCTGCATCTCCTCGGCCTGACGCTGGGGATCGTCGGCATAGCGCTCCTGGATCTCGAGCATCTTAGGCTGCAGCACCTGCATGCGAGCCGTCGACTTGGTCGACTTGAGCATGAGCGGCGTCAGCAGCAGACGGATGATGACCACCAGGATGATGATGGACAGGCCCCAGTCGACCGCAAAGGTCTGGATGAGCTTGAGCAGCTCGAAAAGGATGTTAACGATCCAATCCCACATGTAAGTTTTCCTCCGATAGCGAGTGCCCGCTAGGGCACAGGGTCATAACCGCCGACGTGCAGGGGATTGCAGCGAGCGATGCGCCTCACGGCAAGCCAGCAGCCTCTCAAAACACCGTACTTCTCAATCGCCTGAACGGCATATTGCGAGCACGTTGGGTAGTAAATGCAGGCGTCAGGTAATAAGGGCGAAATAACCTGTTGATATATGCGAATAGGAGCGATGGCAACACGTCGCAAAACGTGATTGCTCATCGCTCCTCCCCGGCAACGCCGGCGCGTTTCATAAGCGAACGCAATGCCTTGTCCATCTCCTGAGGCGAAGAGATCCTCGTCTTGGGAGTCGCGAACAAGATGATGTCATAACCCGCAACGGGAAATCCGCAGCTGCGGGCGGCCTCGCGCATCACACGCTTAGAACGGTTGCGCACGACTGCGCAACCGAGCCGTTTAGCACCAACGAAGGCGACCCTTCCGGAGTCGCCTTCGCCAACCGATTCACATATGGTCATTCGAATCAGAGGGTGATTGAAACGACGCCCCTGACTGAACACATGCTCGAAATCTTGCCGAGACTTAATAGTCTTCATGCGAGATGTGTGTATCGCTGCTAGACAGTGAGACGCTTGCGGCCCTTGGCGCGGCGACGGGCGAGCACGGCACGACCACCCTTGGTGGCCATACGGGCACGGAAGCCATGGGTCTTGGCACGCTTACGCTTATTAGGCTGATACGTACGCTTCATCTTAAGTTCCTCCTGCTGCATTTCGAGTGTCCGCGGGAGCGCGGACGCAGATATAGACACGTGAGCTTGAAGATTGTAGGGAAATCAATGTTCAAATGTCAAGAAATCAAAGGTAAAAGGTTGCGTAGTTCACACGGTTCCCCCATAAGCTCAACCGAAATTTGCGCCGCATTACAACTTTTCACGATATTTCATCGAGTTTTCGACAGGTCATGTTGGCAATGTTGAGAACTTTTCGCCTGTTTTCCAAAGTTTTCAACAGGTTTTGAAAAGTTGTCGAAAGATGAGAAACATTGCACGGTGAGCTACTATTTGTTCGAAACCTTTTGAAAGATTGCGAGCGGCATGTCTGACGACTTTTACACCATGGTCGATTCCGGAGACCCGGCACCCGACAACGAGCACATCACCGGCGTGCGCGAAAAGCGTGGCGAGGAAGAGCAGGCCGCTGCGAAAACGCAGGCTGCCATGTATGCCGCACGCATCGCGGTCTATGACGCCCTGCTGTCGACGCCGCGCGTCATCGTCATCGAACCTAAGGACGTGCGCACCTATCTGGAAGAGACAACCAACACCGTCTACCAGTGCATGAAAGAGCAGGGCGGGCACATCTCGCTCATGGTTATCCGCGAGATTGTCGAAAACTTTATCCACGCCCACTTTGCAGAGCCCATCATCTCGATCCTAGACGGCGGCGACACCATCCGATTCGCAGACCAGGGACCGGGGATCGACGACAAGGAGCGCGCGTTCGACTTTGGCGTTACCAGCGCAAACAGCTACATGAAACGATACATCCGCGGAACCGGAGCCGGGTTTCCCATGGTGCAGGAGTACCTGGAAAACGCCGGCGGCGCTGTATCCATCGAGGACAACATGGGCAACGGCACTGTGGTCACGGTAAGCCTGAATCCCAAGCGCGTACAGGAAATCGAGCGCGCCGGAGGGCGAGGGGCCGCCGTGCGCCCCGAGACGGAGCAGCCGGCGTATCCCCTATCCAGCACGTTTGCACAGCAGCCCGTGGCGCAGCAGATGCAGCAGCCTGGAAGTTTTCCCATGCAAGCCCCCCAGACACCGCTGGGCAACCCAGTGCAAAACATGCCGGAGGGCATAGGCTCGGCAGATCCGGACACAGGCGCCGTGCAGCAGACGGCGGCCATGCCAAACGTCGCGCAAATGGGCTACCAACCGTACCCACAAGGGTATCCTCCCCAATATATGCCGCAGCAGGGATATGCCCAGCCGTATCCACAGCAGTATCCTCAGCCGTACCAGCAGCCGTATCAGCAGATGCCGCAGGGAAACCTCAACCCCTGGACTCAGCAGATGCCGCCGCAGCCTTACCAACAGTGGCCGCAAAGTTTTCAACAGCAGATGCCGCCCATGCAGAGTTCTCAACAACCAGCAGCTCAAATGATGTATCCTAATGCGGCGAATCAATACGCACAACCGCAGTCGGACGTGTTTATAAGCGAACGCGGCAACGCTGCATTAGGGTATCTGGCCCAACATCAAGAGTGCGGCGCGACGGACTTGGCGCGGGCGTTTGGAAACTCTGCACCCACCTGGTCGCGCACGCTCAACGATTTGGCGCAGACGGGCTTGATAGTCAAACATGGGCAGAAATACCATCTGACCGAAATCGGAAGCGCTCGCGTGCGGGCCCAAGCTTAAGGAACGGGAGAGACAGTGGACGAGGAAGCAAGCATCATCCTGGGGGATGCCATCGCCTTTTGTCAGCGCGACGGCCAAGATGCGCGCCTCATCAACATGCTGGGGCAATCGCGTGCTGTGAGCCTGACCGAGGACACCTTGACGATTGAGGCCCCCTCACGATTTGCCATCGCTCAGCTCAAAAAGCATCAGCCGACCATCGAGGCGTACCTGGAAGAGATCGCCTTTGCACCGATTGCGCTCAACATCGTGGCACCACAGGGCTCCGCGGCAGATAACGCCGCACCCGCGGCACCCGTCGTTCCCCCGGCGGCGCCAGCTACCACCACAGTGTCGGCTCCCGAGCATCAAATCGGCGATGTTTCCCGTGAAACCATGCCCACCGTCTCGACGCCGGCGGCTCCCATGTCCGCTGCCACACACATGCCTATCGCGCACGACGCAACACCGGGCGAGGATTCGGGCATCGCAATCAAAAACACGCTTTCGGCCGACGATTTCCGCCGCATGATGAACCAGATGAAAGGCGAGGCGCCTGCAAAGAGTGCAAAACCAGCCTCCACATCGCCCATGAGCGTCCCCGCAGCTGCGGCACCGATCGAGCAGAACACCGACGGCGCGCCGCTCGCGGCCAACTCGAAATTCACCTTCGAAAACTTTGTCTACGGCCCAGAAAACAGCCATGCCTATCGCTCAGCCCTCAAGTTTGCCGCGCTCGCGGACGAACGCGGCACATGCACATCCCTGTTCATCTATGGCAAATCGGGGCTGGGCAAGACCCATCTGCTGCTCGCCATCAAAAACGAACTCGCCGAAAAGTCGCCCGAGATCAAGGTAAAGTACGCCAACTCACAGGCGTACCTCGATGACCTGATGACGGAGTTCGACCGCCAAAAGAAGAGCAACGCCCCCATCATGCAGGCATACCACGACGTGGACGTGCTCATCATCGACGACATTCAAAACATCATCGGCAAGCGCGCGAGCGTGGACTACTTCTTCCAGCTCATGGACGAGTTTATCCGCAACAACAAAAAAGTCGTCATCGCAGCCGACCGTGCGCCCAAAGACCTGAGCATGGACGAGCGCCTTACCAGCCGTTTTAATGCCGGTATGCTCTGTTTGGTGGCGGAGCCCAGCTACGAGATGAAATACAAGATCTTGCAGCGCTACTACGAGAACACGATAGCCGCCGCACCCGAGGCGGGTGACGACTCGCTGCTGGCGGCCTATGGCGGCGATGGTGGGCATCTGACCGACGAGCACTTTAAGCACATGGCAGAAGTCTCGGGAACCAACATCCGCGAACTCGAGAGCTTCTGCGAACGCTGCGCCGGCGAGGCAGGAGACCGCGAACGCGAGGGCAGCGAGCTCAGTTTCGACGACATCGACGCCATCGCAAGCCAGTACTTCGATACGTCGGCCAAAAAGATCAACGTGCAGACGGTCCAGTCTGTCATTGAAGAGCAGTACGGCGTGACGCACGAGGAGCTCATCGGCCCGCGCCGCAACGCCAACATAGCCAAAGCCCGCCATATCGCCATATATCTGGCCATCGAGATGTGCGAGATGACGACTACGGCGGTGGGCGCGGAGTTTGGCAACCGCAACCACTCAACCGTCAGTACGAGCTATAAAAAGGTTCAGAAGATGATTCAGGAAGACCGCACCATAACCGAGGATCTCAAATCGCTGCGAGATAAAATTACACTGCGCTCGTAGGGAAATAGAGACACCTGTTGAAAACTTGTCGAAACGCCGGGCATAACATGTCTAAAACTCGCCACAAGGCGATGAAAAGTTTTCCGCAGGTTTTGAACGTGGAAAACACGGTCGGTTGCGCACAGGGCGCTGTCGATTCTCTTTTTGGGGTTGACCAGCGCTTTTGGGAGTAATCAACAGTTTCGTCAGTGCTATTACTATTATTAAGATATTTATATCTATAGAAAGGTATTAAAAGATGAAGTTCACCGTCAGCCAAAGCTCGCTCACGCAAGCCATCGGCGTCGTTATGAAAGGCGTCGCTTCGGCATCTACCCTTCCCATCCTGTCGGGCGTGCTCGTTAAGGCGCAGGACGGCATCTTGGAATTCCAAACCTCTAACTACACCATCTCGATTCGTCATCGCATTGCCGCGCATGTCGAAGAAGAGGGCGAGATGGTGATTCCCTGCAAGATGCTCTCGAACATTACGAAGACCCTTCCCGACGCTCCGGTTACCTTTGAGCTCTCGGAGCGTCAGGTGCTGATTGGATGCGAGAAGAGTTCCTTCCGCCTCAACACGCTCGACGCCAACGATTTCCCCGAGTTCCCTGCCTATGCCATCGAGAGCGCGGTGGAGCTCCCGACCGACATCCTGTCCGAGATGGTGGGGCGCGTATGGCGCGTCACTTCGACCGATAAGGCCCGCCCCATTCTGGGAGGCGTACACATGAAGGTCGAGAACAACACCGTGCGCCTGGTGGCAACCGACTCCTTTCGCCTGGCCGTATGCGACACCCAGGTCGAGACCTCGACGCTCGAGGGATCCTTTGAGCTCAACGTTCCGGCCGACGCCTTCAACGACGCCCTGAGCATCATGGCCAGCCAGGCGACCATCATGATCGGCGCCACCGACACCCAGGTTGTCTTTGAGGCCGGCAACACCACCTACGTGTCGCGTCGTATCGAGGGCGTATACCCCAACTACAAGCAACTCATCCCCGATTCGTGCGTGACGAGCGTCAAGATCGACGTGGCGGCTTTTAATGCCGCCCTCAAGCGCGTGGCGGTCATCGCGAGCGCGAACCCCGCCGTCAAGTTCGAGATTGATGTCGAGAACGGTCAGATGGGTCTTTCCTCCATCTCCAATGACCAAGACCTGGCACAGGAAACGATCGATGTCGAGGCCGAGGGCGAGTCGGGCACCATCGCCTTTAACTACCACTACATCTTTGGCTGCCTCAATGCCCTGTCCAAGGAGAAGGAGATCACGCTGGAGCTCAAGAGCTACTCGCAGGCGGGTATCTTTAAGTCCTACGACAAGATCAACTACCTGTACCTGGTCATGCCGGTTCGCATCTAGCGCTGCGTCATGACCGTGTTTGCCCGCAACCTTTCCGTCGCGCGCTACCGCAGTTTCGATAGCTACCGTCTTGACCTGGACGAGGGCGTGACGGTGCTCGCGGGGCCCAACGCGGCGGGAAAGACCAACCTTATAGAGGCGCTGCAGCTTTTGACGAGCGGCGCCTCGTTTAGGCATCCCACCGCTACCGAGCTCGTGCACGACGGCACGGGCTCGTGCAGGCTCGAGTTGAGGCTCGAGGGCGATGGCCGCGTGCTCGATATGGGGCTGGGCGTTGAGGACGGCAAGCGCTCGTTTAGCCGTAACGGCAAGAGGTGCTCGGCCGCCGGCGTACGCGGGGTTTTGCCGAGCGTGCTGTTTTGCCCCGATCATCTGGATTTGGTCAAATGCGGCGCATGCGTGCGCCGCGCCGCCCTCGACGACTTTGGCGTGCAGTTGAGTGCGCGCTACGCCGACCTTTCGAGCGCCTATGGCCGCTGCGTGACGCAGCGCAATGCCCTACTCAAGGAGAGCTGGTGCTGCCGTGAGATGCTCGGCGCCTGGAATGAATCGCTTGCCCGTGCGGGCTCGGCCCTGCTCGTGCATCGTTTGGCCCTGCTCGACCGACTGGCAGGCCATGTGCGCGCCGCGTATGGGCAGGTGGCGTCCGGTGAGGACGCAGGCGTGTCCTATGTGTCCACACTGGGGGATTTGCCTCAAACCGAGGGGCGCGAGGAACTTAAGGGCTGGGCGTACGAGCATATGCTCGCGGCCCTCGATGAGCGTGCCGATGAGGAGATGCGCCGCGGCGTGACGCTTGTGGGTCCGCATCGCGACGAGATTGAGTTTACCGTTGCGGGTCGATCTGCCCGTTCGTTTGCCAGCCAAGGGCAGCAGCGAACGCTGGTGCTTGCCTGGAAGGTGGCAGAAGTGGCCGTGGCGCGCGATATCCTGGGCACCGCGCCACTGCTGCTTTTGGACGACGTGATGAGCGAGCTCGATGCCGGGCGCCGAGGCGCTTTTCTGCAGCTGATCGGTGATGACATCCAGACGGTCATAACCACCACCAACTTGGGGTACTTTACTGATGACCTGCTTGAACGAGCCAAGGTGGTGAGCATGGGTGAGGCGTGCTAATTACGAGCGCGAGAACGGAACGGTTGCCTTTGGCGGCTTTTTGGATGCCGAGCGTCAGCGCATCCTGGCGGCCGCGACACCTGAGCGCCGCGCGCAAATGGAGGCTGCCGAGGAGTCGCGCGCGGTCTATCGTGCCTGGAATGCGGTGTGCTCGGGCACGCGCGAGGGACGCCACGTGACGGGCCTGCGCTACCTGCCCGAGTCCAATGAGCTGCTGGTGTATCTCGATTCGCCCTCGTGGACGCAGGAGATGACGCTGCTGCGCGAGATCATCCGGGCGCGCATGGAGCGGGCCGGCGCGCATGTGGACGGCCTGGTGTTCAAAACGACCGCGCCCGGTCACACGCCGCCGGCTGCCAAGGAGCGCCTGCGCCCGGCCGTGACCGAGCGACCGCCGGTTCCGCACGCCGATCTAAGCGAAGCCGAACGCGGCGAGATCGCGCGCCAAGTGGCGCCCATCGAAGACCAAAAACTGCGCGAGGCCCTCGAGAATGCCATGAGAGCCAGTGCCGAGTGGGCCAAGGGCGTGCAAAGCGAGAAAGAGCCTTAAATCGCATCTGGTGGCCTTGTAGAGCCAAATACCCTCGCTCCCGAGGGTATTTTTTTACGATAAACTAGTAAGGCTGTACACATTTTCTTAGCTGAAGGAGGACGTGTGGCAAACGAAAACGATTACGATGGCGGCGAGATTAAGATTCTCGAAGGTCTCGAGGCCGTTCGTAAGCGCCCGGGCATGTATATCGGCTCGACGAGCGCCAGCGGCCTGCATCACCTGGTGTGGGAGATCGTTGACAACTCCGTTGACGAGGCCATGGCCGGTTTCAGCACCGAGATTCACGTGACGGTCCACGCCGACAACTCCATCACGGTCGTCGACAACGGGCGAGGCATCCCCGTCGACGAGCATCCCATCAAAAAGATCCCGACGCTCGAGGTCGTTATGACGATCCTGCACGCCGGCGGTAAGTTCGATAACTCGGCCTACAAGGTCTCGGGCGGACTGCACGGCGTGGGCATCTCCGTCGTCAACGCACTGTCCAAGCGCGTGGTCGTGCAGGTGCGCCGTGATGGCAGCGTCTACGAGATGGAGTTCTCGCGCGGCAAGACCGTCAAGAAGATGGAGGTCGTGGGCACCTCGGATTCGACGGGTACCACCGTCAGCTTCTGGCCCGACGACGAGATTTTCGAGACCTGTGTCTACGATTTCGATACGCTGCACAACCGTCTGCAGGAGACGGCGTTCCTCAATAAGAATCTAAAGATTGTGCTGACCGACGAGCGCGAGGCGACTCCCCACGTGGAGGAGTTCTGCTACGAGGGCGGCATCATCGACTTCGTCAAGTTCCTCAACGACGGCAAAGACGTTCCCGAGGCCTTCAAGGAGCCCATCTATATCGAGGGCAAGTCGGATCCGGATGCGCCCGTGACCAAGATGGGCGAGGTCGAGGTGTCCCTGCAGTGGAATGCCGGCTACGGCGAGAACGTCATGTCGTTTGCCAACGACATCTACACCCCCGAGGGCGGCATGCATCTCGAGGGTTTCCGCACCGCTCTCACCCGCGTGATCAACGATTACGCTCGCAAGCAGAACCTACTCAAGGAGAAGGAGGCCAACCTGAGCGGCGACGACGTGCGCGAGGGGCTTTCGGCCGTCATCTCGGTCAAGCTGCCCGACCCGCAGTTTGAGGGCCAAACCAAGGCCAAGCTCGGCAGCTCCTACATGCGCGCGCTCACGCTCAAGATCGTGACCGATGGGCTGACCGATTATCTGGAGGAGCATCCCAAACCCGCCCGCGAGATCGTCAAGAAGGCCCAGCAGGCATGCAAGGCCCGCAACGCCGCCCGCAAGGCGCGTGAGGCGACCCGCCGCAAGAGCCTGCTCGAGACGGCGTCGCTGCCCGGCAAGCTCGCCGACTGCTCGGTACGCGATGCCGAGCTGACCGAGCTCTTTATCGTAGAGGGCGACTCGGCAGGCGGTTCGGCCAAGGACGGCCGTCGCCGAGACATCCAGGCGATTCTGCCCCTGCGCGGCAAGATTTTGAACGTCGAGCGCGTGGGTGACCACCGCGCGTTCTCGAGCGACACCATCCAATCCCTGATCACCGCGATCGGCTGCGGCGTCACGACGAGCGCCGGCGACGGTGGCGACTTCGATATCAGCAAGGCGCGCTACCACAAGATCATCATCATGACCGATGCAGACGTTGACGGTGCGCATATCCGCATCCTGCTGCTGACGTTCTTCTACAAGTACATGCGCCCGCTGATCGATGCCGGCTATGTCTATGTTGCCTGCCCGCCCATCTTTGGCATTAAGGTACGCAACAAGATCCATTACGTGTATCCCAACGGCCGCCAGCCCGAAGACGAGATTCTGCGCGACACCATTCAGAGCCTGGGCCTGAACCCCGACGACAACGACGAGGACGGCAAGGCCAAGGACGGCAAGATCACCAAGAAGCGCAAAGGCTATACCGTCCAGCGCTACAAGGGCCTGGGCGAGATGGACCCCAAGCAGCTTGCCTCGACGACGATGGACCCCAAGACCCGTATCCTGCAGCGCGTGTCGATCGAGGACGCCGTGGTGGCGGACCGCGCCGTGCGCGAGCTCATGGGTTCCGAGGTCGGCTATCGCCGCGAATACATTGAAAAGCACGCACATGACGCACGATTCTTAGATGCCTAACCTGTTCGGCTTTCCCAGCCACCGCACCTTCGCCCTCAATCGTCGGTCGCGTACCCAAGTACGCTTCCCTCCTCTTTCGAGCGAATCTGCGGCACCTGGAAAAGCCGTCTCCGTCCTAGCGACGGGGGCTATCTGATTTGAACCACGCAAACCATGAGGAGGTAACGTGGCAGACGATATCAACAACAACGAGGGTATGGACGAGGCCGGCGACGCCGGCATGCCCGACGATCTGAAGCGCCTGCTTGCCCGCGCCGAGCAGGGCGAGGATGGCGACCCGGACGCCTATAACCCCGATGCCGATGATGATGAGGAAGAGGATGACGACGGTGAGCTCGAGGAGAGCTTTGGCGAAGTCGATCGTGGTGCCTCGGCCGGCGAGGATATAAACGGCGGCCAGCTCCAGATTTCAGAGTTCGGCCGTGAGATGAAGCAGTCGTTCATCGAGTACTCGATGTCGGTCATCACGGCGCGCGCCCTGCCGGACGTGCGCGACGGCTTAAAGCCGGTGCACCGCCGCATCCTGTACGCCATGAACGAGAGCGGTATCTACCCCAACCGCCCGCATAAGAAGTCGGCCTGGACGGTCGGCGAAGTTATCGGCAAGTACCATCCGCACGGTGACTCCGCGGTCTACGAGGCCATGGTTCGTCTGGCGCAGTGGTTCTCCATGCGCACACCGCTCATCGATGGCCACGGCAACTTCGGCAACATCGATGGTGACGGCGCGGCGGCTATGCGTTATACCGAGAGCCGCCTGGCAAAGCCCGCCATGGAGCTGCTGCGCGACCTGCAAAAGGATACCGTCGACTGGCAGCCCAACTACGACGAGTCGCTCGCCGAGCCCGTGGCGCTGCCCGCGCGCTTTCCCAACCTGCTGGTCAACGGTAGTCAGGGCATCGCCGTCGGCATGGCCACCAATATCGCTCCGCATAACCTCACCGAGGCGATCGAGGCCACCTGCTACCTGATCGACAATCCCGACGCCACCGTCGACGAGCTTATGCAGATCATGCCCGGTCCGGACTTCCCCACCGGCGCCATCATCATGGGCAGCGCCGGCATTAGGCAGAGCTACGAGACCGGTCGCGGCTCCATTACCGTGCGTGCCAAGGCCCACGTGGAATCCACCAAGACCGGTCGCAGCCGCCTGGTCTTTACCGAGATTCCCTACATGGTCAACAAGGGCACCTTGCAGGAGAAGATCGCCCAGCTCGTAAACGACAAGCGCATCGAGGGCATCTCGGACATGCGCGACGAGTCCAACCAAAAGGGCATCCGTCTGGTCATCGAGCTCAAGAAGGGCGTCATTCCGCAGGTCGTGCTCAACAACCTGTATAAGTACACCTCGCTGCAGACGACTTTTGGCGCCAACAACTTGGCGCTCGTCAACGGCGTTCCCAAATGCCTGAGCCTGCGCGAGATGCTGCAGCACTACATCGACCACCAGGTTGACGTCGTCACCCGCCGCACCCGCTTTGACCTTAAGAAGGCCCAGGCGCGCGCCCATATCCTCGAGGGCTATCTGATGGCTCTCGACCATATCGACGAGGTCATCAGCATTATCCGCTCCTCGCAGACCGACTCCGAGGCAAGCGGCCGCCTGATCGAGCGCTTTGGCTTTACGCCCGAGCAGACCACGGCCATCCTCGAGATGAAGCTGCGCCGCCTGACTGGCCTGGAGCGCGACAAGATCCAGGAAGAGCTGGACGGTCTGCGCCGCGCCATCGCCTACTATGAGGACTTGCTGGCACATGAGGAGAAGATCCTGGGCGTCATCAAGGAGGAGATGCGCGAGATTTCGAAAAAGTTCGGCGACAAACGCCGCACCGAGATCAGCCATGTCGAAAAGGATCTGGATGTTGAGGACCTCATCGCCGACGAGGACATGGTCGTGACCATCACCCACACCGGCTACGTGAAGCGCATCCCGGTGGCTGCCTACCGCGCCCAGAAGCGCGGCGGCAAGGGCGTGTCGGGCGTCAACCTCAAAGAGGACGACGTCATCGACGAGATGTTTATCGCATCCACGCACGAGTACGTGCTGTTCTTCTCGAGCAAGGGCAAGGTCTACCGCCTCAAGGTGCACGAGCTGCCGGTGGGTACGCGCCAGGCGCGCGGCACGGCGATCGTCAACCTGCTGCCCTTTGAGGAAGGCGAGAAGATCGCGAGCGTTATCAGCTGCCGTGAGTTCCCCGCCGACGAGTACCTGATGTTTGCCACCAAGAGCGGCATGGTCAAGAAGACCGTGATGAGCGCTTACGACCGCAGCCGCCGTGATGGCCTGATCGCCATCAACCTGAGAGACGACGACGCACTGCTCGCCGTGCGCCGTGTACGCGAGGGCGACAAGATTATCCTGGCCACCACTGCGGGCAAGGCGATCATGTTCCCCGAGGACCAGGTTCGCGCCACGGGACGCGACACCAGTGGCGTTCGCGGTATTAGCATGAAGGACGGCGTGAGCGTTTTGGGTATGGAGGTTACCAACGGCAACGGCGACCTGTTTGTCATCACCGAACGCGGCTACGGCAAGCGCACGCCGGTCGCGGATTACCCGGAGCAGAACCGCGGCGGTCAGGGCGTCTACACCATTCAGATGACCGAGCGCAAGGGAAACCTCGCGGCCATGAAGACGGTGGGTCCGCAGCACGAGCTGTTCATCGTGACGGAAGGCGCGACGGTCATTCGCGTCAAGACCGATGAGATTAGCCAGACCGGCCGAGCCACCCAGGGCGTCAAGATGATGACCGTCGACGACAACGACCGCATCTGCGCCGTAGCCCGCATGACGGCCGCCAAAGAGAAGCCCGAAGGCGAAGCCACAGAAGACAGCTCCGCTCCCGAAGAAACCCCTGTCGATCTAGGCGACGGCAACGACATGCCAGAAGATCTCCTAGACGAGTAAGAGGCCCTAGCTGGTAAAAATTATCAGACCCCATATATCGGCGGTCGGCGCACTGCGCGCCGACCGCTTTTTTGAAAACCTTGGGACCCCATGGTCGCTGGGCCGGCGAGATGGTTTTGGTTTGTCGCGAGTTCCGCACGCAAA